>CAYPIT010000067.1:0-11859 GCA_964410825.1 uncultured Nitrospiraceae bacterium | reverse complement strand
TGTGCCCGTGTCCACTCCCGGTGTGGACAAGAGGGTAAGTCAGTCAGTGGGGTCGTGTGCAGACCCCAAAGTCCTGGAAGAAGAGAGTCTAATCCAATTCAGACACCAACGATGATGAAGATAACAGAATAAACGATTGTACGCTTATAAAAATTCAACAGGCAGCTTGCCCATAAAGCCCTCTTCCCCTTTTAAACATTTAATAAGGGATAATTGCGCCTGTTCTGTTGAATCATATGCGGCGATGAGCACATCGGCCTCTGTGAAGTGCCTGAGGACGTACGGACTTCCAAAAGAAATTACGATCGATTTACATGCCTTCCTGATAATATTTTTTATTGCCTCTATTTCTTCATGATCAACTCCTGAGCTCCCCCTCCACGCAGCAATAGTGGTAAAGAGACTGATAATTATGGGCTGCTTAATCTTCTCAATAATGCAATCCTTTACAAGTGTTGGTGCAAGCATAATATTTTTCAGGGCTGATAGATCGTGTTCATTTTCATCAGCAGAAAATATCAGCTTAATATCTTTAAAGTTCTTCAATGGCACAATGCCATCTGAATCTTTAACAAGAGTAATTGATTTAGCGGAAAGCAGCTCGGACAGCTCATGATGCCTGTTATAATCTATACCCGATTTTTTTATGATATTTATCTTTGATTTATATTTCAAAATCCTTTCCACCGCAATATCTGTCCTGCTTTCATCAAGTTCACCGGAATCTACCGCACTCTTAAGTTCGTCAACCACTTTATCAGCATCTGCCGGATGAAGGATAATATCGACCCCGGCGTTCAGGCATTTTACCGGTACACCTCCAATTTCTTTAAGTGCCTCCATATTAAGGGCATCAGTCAGAATGAGCCCCTCAAATCCAAGTTCTCCTCTGAGAATCCCGGCAATAATATTCCATGAAAGTGAAGCAGGCACAGAATCAATTGCCGGAATGCTGAGATGCCCCATCATTATGCTGCTCGCTCCTGTTTCAATAGCTTTTTTAAATGGCAGCATGTCAGTGTCCATCATTTCCTGACGGGATTTTGAAATAACAGGAAGTGATATGTGTGAATCAACAGATGTGTCTCCGTGTCCCGGGAAATGCTTTGCGCAACTGATAAGCCCGGATTCTTCAATAATTTTTATATAAATATTTCCGTACCATGCGACTTCCTCAGGTCTGTCCGAAAACGCCCTTGTACAGATAATTGGATTGTCCGGATTATTATTCACATCCAGAACAGGAATAAAAGGCATATTAATACCGATGTCAGCAGCCTCATCAGCAATAGCCTTAACTGTATCTTTAAGAGTTTGCAGATCATCATTATTGTTTTTATTTATCGCGGATGCTACAGCCATCTGAGGGGGAAAACCGGTCGCTCCTGTTAGTTGCTGCCCTACTCCACGTTCAATGTCGGACGCGATAAAAAGTGGTATGCCTGCTGCTGATTGAAGCTTATTTATAAAACCCCTGATTTCTTCTTTCTCTCCTCCAAAAACTATAAAACCACCAACACCTTTTTGCACAAGTTCAAGGATACTTTCATGGTATGTCCGGGAAGAAATCCTGGTTCCATCAAGTCTGCTGATGACCAGCTGGTAGAGTTTCTGTTCGAGGTTTATGCGGGCCATTAGTTTCCTTCTTCAATTTGCTTTATTCTATGGTCAAATGCGATAGCTATTCTTAAAGACATTTATTTCTCCTTAATTATTTAGTATGTCAAATATCTTAAATGTTATGTAAGTTTTTTGGAATATCAAAATTCCCGGGAATGCAGCCTGTAGTAGCTACTCCAGGTCTGATTTATGTATAATAGTTTCTGTTAAATATATTTTTGTCTTTCGGAGGTTTGATTGTAATCATGTTAACCAGTGAAGAATTAAAAGATAAATTAAAGGAAATCAATATTCGAATAGATGCCTTGAGGAGGTATCTTTGATGTTCCTTCACAGTTAAAGCACCTTAAAGTCCTTGATAAAGAACTCGTTGCAGAGGATCTCTGGGATAACCCTCTAAAGGCACAGTCGCTTCTCAAAGAAAAATCCGGAATCGAAAGCCTGCTTACCCCCTTCCATTCATTAGAAAAGAAATATGAGGATTTTTATGTCCTCATAGAGCTGTCCGAAGAAGAAGACGGTGCCTCCCTGTTAGAAAACGTGGAAAGCGAAATCCAGGAACTCGAGGCTGAACTTGATAATATGGAACTGAAGAGCACTCTTTCACAGATTGAAGACAGATGTAACGCTATCATGACAATACACCCTGGTGCCGGCGGCACCGAGAGTCAGGACTGGGCCCAGATTCTGATGAGGATGTATATGCGGTGGGCTGAAGGAGCAGGTTACAAAGTCGAGATAGTTGAACTGTTACCTGGTGAAGAAGCAGGCGTAAAAAGCGCTACCTTAACGATCAGTGGCGAATATGCATTCGGATATTTAAAGGGTGAAGCCGGTGTTCACAGGCTCGTAAGAATTTCACCATTTGATGCCAACAAAAGGCGGCACACTTCCTTTGCTGCCATACTTGTATACCCTGAAGTAAGCGAAGATATTGATCTCGAAATAAAGGATGATGATCTTAAAATCGATACGTTCAGGGCATCAGGTGCTGGCGGGCAGCATGTCAATAAGACAGATTCTGCCGTAAGAATCACTCACAGTCCAACAGGAATAGTTGTAAGCTGTCAGAATGAGCGCTCTCAGCATAAAAATAAAGCGATGGCTATGAAGATACTCAAGTCGCGGATATATTCAATAAAGAAGAAAGAGCAGGATGAAAAAATGGAAGAATTCATAGGGGAGAAAAAGGACATCGCATGGGGAAGCCAGATAAGGTCATATACTCTACAGCCTTATCAGTTAATAAAGGATCACCGAACCGGATATGAAACAGGAAATGTTAATGCAGTTTTAGACGGCAGTATTGATGATTTCATGAAAGAGTATTTATTGTTCAGAAAACAGGGCGTTAAGACTCAGGAGTAAATGGCAGTAATAGCATGAGGGCACCCTGCCTTAAATGATACTATCTTTTTCAGGAAATAGGGTTACAGTCCTGAACCAATCTCGCCAACAGGTCTGACAAAAACATATTTGAACGGTTCTTTAACAAGCACTTCGAAGGTTGTTCCATGACTACTGGTAATTAACGAGAATGGTAATGCAACAATATACATAGCGGTTCCAACTCCTAATGAAGCTAATCCTACCGGTCTCAGCAATAACATATCAGTGATCACAGAGGTTGCATCCGTGTCACTTGCAGCAAACGCCATACTGCTCGTAAAAACAATTATTAAAGTCAGCATTATAACAACAATTTTTTTCATCGACATGCTCCTTTCAAACGAAAATTTATATTTACACTATAAGCAAGACCCGTCTTTATGTCAATAATACATATACATGCCATACATTATAGTTTCGGTTCTTCATTAATAAAAGTTTAACCCATATTACTCACCCGGCAAAGCAGGTATCCCAAAAAAAAGTTTTGAATACGGCAACATGCATTTATATGAAACATATCTATATAACTTATTAATAGTTACAGAGTATCAGTGACCCGTTTGGTAAAAGCCGCTCCCAAAACTTTTTTTTGGGATACCTGCTTTGCTTCAAGATGTTTATGAATAACGTAGGTTAAAGATATAATTAACGATCACTCTCCTGCCATCTGAGAGTTAAAAAAACAGAGTCATCCAGCATCTTCCATGTATGCTCGACATCTTCTTTCCATATAACGTAATCACCTTCATTCATTAACCTTATCTCTTTACAGTTATTTCGATTCCGCGTGTCGCGGAAGGTAAAGACACTATCCCCCCTGATAAGAATACTCATGCCTGTCATGTTTGAAGACAATGCCCACTCTGGTCTGACTTTCCCTTTTTTATACATACCCCACTTAATTTCTATATACTCTGTATTCCTGAGACCGAACTTCTCTTTGGCAAAAGGTATACCTTTTGACTTGCACCACTTGTCAATGCAACCAACAAACCAGTAGTTAAAACCCTCTCCATCAACTGCTGCATTTCCTATTGTAATATTCATCCGATTACAGTCTTTCTATCATTTTAAGTACCAGTTTCTGGCAATTTTCGGACGCAACATTCAGATTCCATTTCCTCTTGTCTCTGACTCCTGCCATATTACTGATCCCTCTCACCTCAAGCATCGGCAATTCATACAATGCACATACCTGGGCTATAGCCGCACCTTCCATATTCTCACAAACAGCATCAAACCGTTTTCCGAGATCTTTTGCCCGCCTTTGTGACCCTGTTACTGCCGAGACAGTTATAAAGTTACCGGTCTTTATCATAATATTCATATTATTCTCATCTTTGAAAAATGGGAGAGAGGGAGGATCTAAAGGAAATTCATTAAAGTACTTAGTCCTTCCAGTCTGCACCAGTGGTATTCCTATCTCTTTCATACCTTTTATGCCTGCAGAAGTAAGCACTCCCTCATCTCCATATATTTCCTTTGATGCTACAGCAACATCCCCTATGTTTAAACCCTTACCCGGATAAGCGCCGCCAACCCCGAAATTAATAACAGCTCGAACAGGATAATGTTCCATAACAGCTGTTGCTGAACTGGCAGCATTAACTTTGCCAATTCCTGACGTAATAAGAAGAATGTCATGGCCAGAGCACCTTCCCCTGTGAATTATTTTTCCGGCTGCCCTGGTTTTTCTAACATTCCTAAGAAGAGAAAGAATTTGATTACTCTCAAAATCCATTGATGACAAAAGTGCGAGCATTTTCATAGGTCGAGAAGTATTATAGAATATTCTGATAATCTCAGGTTCATCAACCCACATTATTCATAAATATCCTGAAGCAAGGCAGGTATCCAAAAAAAACGTTTTGAATACGACAACATACATTTATATGAAACAGATCAGTAAAACGTATTAATAAAATACAGTGCATCAGAAACCAGATCGGCAAGAGTCGCTCCCAAAACGTTTTTTTTGGATACCTGCCTTGCCTGGTGAATAATATGGGTTAGGTATTCATTTGACTGAGCATAATGCTGTGATATAATTTAACCAATTAACTGGTGTAGTAATGCAGAATATTATAATAAATATTATTCTCAATATTTCTATATTAAGGAGGCTCTGAGGATGATCGAAAATATACACTGGCTGGGGCATGATACTTTTAAGGTTACAGGGGATAAAGTTATTTATACAGACCCGTTTAAACTCAGGGGCAGAGATACCGCCGCCATAATCCTGATTACTCATGATCATTACGATCACTGCTCCCCCGAGGATGTAAAAAAAATTCAGGGATCTGGATCTGTTATCGTTGCTACCCCGGACTGTGCTAACAAACTGTCGGGTAACATTAAAACCGTCAAACCGGGTGACCAGCTTACTATTGATGGTGTAGAAATAGAAGCTGTGCCATCGTATAACACGAACAAGCAATTTCATACAAAAGACAAAAACTGGGTCGGATACATTTTTACAGTCAACGGGCAGAGGATATATCTGGCTGGAGATACGGACTATATCCCTGAAATGAAGACATTTAGAGCTGACATTGCGTTGTTACCCGTATCCGGCACTTATGTAATGACAGCAGAAGAGGCAGTAAGCGCGGCGCTTGACATAAATCCCGGAATCGCGATCCCGATGCATTACAATTCAATAGTGGGAACAGAAAGTGACGCACTAAAGTTCGCTGAAGGACTGAAAGGTAAGATCGAAGTAAATATTTTGAAAGAAGAATAAACTTTTCAGAGGCAGAATGATCCTGAATGTTTGATAATCATGATACAGATGACATATTCCGTGGAGAGATCATCGGACGGGAAATTATATTACTTGATTCAACTTCATCAACAAACGATGTAGCAAATGAAATTGACAGTAAAGAGAAAACCCCTGAAGGCACTGTTATTATTGCTGATGAGCAAAAAAACGGCAGAGGAAGATTCGGCAGGAACTGGATATCACCCCCCGGGGTTAATCTGTACTTCACAGTAATTCTGAAAACACCACTGGTTCCTGAAAATATATCCATCATTACACTCGCGGCCGCTGTTGCTGTTGCTTCTTCTGTCAGAGAATATACAGGCCTTGGAGCTGAAATAAAATGGCCTAATGATATTCTTATTCGTGGCAGGAAAATCGGCGGTATTCTTGTAGAAATGAGATCCATGAAAGAACGCATAGATCTTATGAATATCGGTATAGGGCTAAATGTAAATATGCAACTTGAAACACTACCTGAAGATATAAGGCCTTTCACAACATCATTGAAAGCAGAGATCAAGACTGACATTAACAGATACAGTCTTTTGAATGCGATACTCAGTAAACTGGAACAGATCTATAAAATGATTTTAAACGGGAACAAGCAGACTTTAATTGATGAATGGATTCGGTTGAACTGCACAATTGGGAAAGAAGTCTCTGTTCAGAGTCAAAACAGAATCATAAGAGGTGTTGCTGAAAGTGTAAATGATAATGGTGAACTTCGGATCAGGCTTGAGACCGGAAAGATCGAGATTGTTAATTCTGGAGAAGTAAAAATACTTAAAGATAACAAGTAAATTATGCTGATATTTATTCTTGAACTTTAATTTATTACTATGCTTTTACTCGTTGACATAGGAAACACAAACACCACAATCGGCACTTGTATTAACAAAGAAACCAAGTCCATAGCACAACTCAGCACAATGAAAGCAGGTGGTAATATTGAGGAATATTCTGATATTCTGAAAGGTCTCATAAAGAAACATCAATTACAGATGCCTATCGGTGGCATCATTTGTTCCGTTGTACCGGACCTTACAAATCTACTCATAAGTGCTGTAAAGAACAGTTTCGGGATAGAAATGCTTAATGTGCATCACAATCTAAAAACCGGTCTTAAATTTTCTATTAAAAACATCGAAAGCCTCGGCGCAGACAGAATCGCCAATGCCGTGGCTGCAGGCAATCTTTATAAAGGCAATTTGATCGTTGTAGATTTCGGAACCGCAACAACTTTTTGTGTCATAACTGATAATATGGAATACAGGGGTGGAGCAATTATGCCTGGCCCCGGCTTATCAGCCGATGTCCTTGCTGAGAAAACAGCAAAATTGCCCAGTGTCGAATTAACAGCTCCTTACAATATGTTAGGGAATGACACAACAGATAATATAAGAAATGGTGTAATCCTGGGTCATGCCGGAGCGGTTGAGAGGATTATTAAAGAAATTGCAAAAGAAATGAACGAGGTTTTTACGGTTATTGCCACAGGCGGTTATGCCGGATTAATAGTCCCATACTTGAACATTGACTACACAAATTCGATGTTGACCCTTGAGGGCTTAAGATTTATTTATGAGATGAACACATAAGGAATAATTGAAAAAGGAGGCGATTATGAAGGTTGAAAATATTCTTTTTCCGACAGATTTTTCGGAAGGCTCATCACATGCACTGCATTATGCAAAGGATTTGACTATGCATTATGATGCAAAGCTCTATATTCTTCATGTTGTGTACGATATCTCAAAAGCCACCGGCTTACATGTACCACACATATCATCAGATGAAGTTTGCAAGGAGTTAAGCCAGTGGGCATTAAAAGAAATAGACACATTCTGCAAAGATGATATCCGGGAACTCCCAAATGTAGAAAAAAAAATAATCCACGGGATTCCATGGGAAGAGATATTAAACTTCGCTGATAATGAAAAAATAGATATGATCGTGATGGGGACATACGGAAGAATAGGTATCGAGAGATTGATCTTTGGCAACACCGCAGAAAGAGTTGTCAGGAGGGCGCCATGCCCTGTCATGACAGTAAGGGTGCCTGTGCACAGAAACACCGCCAATTAGAATCAAAACCCATAAAGGCATTCCTCTCTGAGAGTGCCTTTATGGTCCTCCTTTTAATGCAACAGCCTATTACCTCCTGATGCAAAAGTAAGGTAAAATATATAGAAATGCTTATAATATTAATGCTTCCTTAAAAGAAATTGAATTTTAACCATTACATAACTATATCGATACTGTTTCATCTTCTTCTCTTTGTCTTTATGGGAGTTACCCACTCAACGACCGGGAATACTCCTACGGTATTCAATGTCAACATTGTAACTCCTACCGAGACTGAGAAACCACCAGTTATACAGAAGATAACACCATTGAAAAGAAAATTTATTCCTCCCATTATCAGACGTCGCCGAAGACCACTTCCGAAAAACATAATGCCCGATACTATGTATGGTAAAGGGACATCGACTGACACTAAAGAAAATGACAATACTTCGGATTCAAAATCATCATCTATTGTCCCCCCTTCCACACTTTTTGACAAAAAAACCATAGAAAAATTTGCCAAAAAAGGCTCTTCTGCCAGTAAGGGGCTCACCTTTGATACATCAGGCTTTAAACACCGGGGATACATGAGAATGCTGAAGGAAAGAATAGAGAGTCTCTGGAAATATCCAAAAGATGCAGCACGGTCAAGACACTCTGGAGATCTTCATATAAAGTTCACTATTAAGAGAGATGGAACGCTTGGAAACGTCAATCTTTTAAAAACATCCGGTTACAACAGTCTTGATGAAGCCGCAATGAAAGCGCTTGAGAAAGCCTCACCATACTGGCCCTTGCCTGAAGACTGGGAAGGAGATACCCTCGAAATAACAGGACATTTTATTTATATTTATGGTATCACTCATGTCATGTAATATTTTTAATTGCAAATTGTGCAGTTGAAGCTTAAAATAGAAAGCACTTTTCACGTTTTATTTTTTCTTTTTAAAATCTGATGGTTGGCTATTTTTTCAGATAGCTAACCTGATAATATAATTTCTGATTATGAAAATATTTGACCTCATAAGGTGGCAAGACCTGGTTGATATCCTTCTTGTTACAGCAATTATATATCGGCTTCTTTTAATTATTAAGGGAACGAGAGCGGCAAGGATGCTGATGGGACTTGGAGTCCTTTTCCTTGCACTTCTTTTCTCAAAGTATATGGGACTTTTTACCATTAACTGGATAATTCAAAGTCTCTGGGCGCAAATAGTCCTTGCATTGATCATCCTATTTCAACCGGAAATCAGAAAGACGCTTGCTCAGATGGGTGAAGCCCGCTTTCTGCCTTCTTTCGCCTCTGCTGAGGAGGTAAGATCTATTGAAGAGATTGTCAAGGCCGCAATTTCACTTTCAACCAGGAAAATCGGGGCATTAATAGTTATAGAAAAAGAAACGAATCTAAATGATTTTATCGAAATGGGGTCCCAGCTCGATGCCAAGGTATCCCGTGAACTGCTTTTAAGTATTTTTCACCCCACATCACCTATTCATGACGGAGCTGTCATAATCAGGGGCAACCGCATAGTTGCAGCAGGATGTTTTCTGCCGCTAACCCTGAGTGCGGATATCTCGAGGACTTTGGGAACCAGGCACAGGGCAGGAATAGGCCTTACCGAAGAAACAGATGCTGTGGTCCTGATTATCTCCGAGGAAACCGGCAGTATTACTACCTCGGTCGGTAGTACTACAGAAATGAATGTAGACATGGGATCCCTTAGGGACTTTCTTGCTGACTACTTTATTATTCCGGAAAAAAGGAAAAAATGAAAACAGGGTTTTTTACAAATAACTTATGGCTTAAAATCGCTTCACTGGTGATCGGGATTACCTTGTGGTTTTTTGTTATATTGAGCGGGCAATTCGAAATTTCGATGGATGTACCGGTTATTTTTTCGAATATTCCCCCCGAACTTGATATAGTTGAATATCCAAAAACAGTAAGAGTAAGTATCGAAGGTCAGGAGAGGCTTCTTGAAAATCTGAAACAGAAAGAAATAAGCGCTGTTATTGACCTGGATCAAACCAAGGCAGGGAAGGTATTTTTTACATTATCTAAAGATAATATTGATCTTCCTAAAATGCTCTCAGTTACAAGCATCGAGCCGGAAACAATCGGTATCAAAATAGAGACACTGTTAAAAAAGACCGTTACTGTTAAACCGGCTGTTGTAGGTCTGCCAGAAAAAGGTTTCGCGATTGCAGGTATAAAAGTGGCGCCAGAATCTATTGAATTAGAGGGGCCAAAGAGTAAAATTTCGAAAATCCGCACAATAAAGACCGAGCCATTAGATATAAACGGGATAAATTCTGATCTTCGATACAGGGCCAGTTTAAACCTGTCCGATTCAAATATAAGAAAAAATATTAATAAGGTGGAAGTATTCATATCGGTCAAGAAAATTAAGTAAGGAGACCATAGAATGGCTGAAAGAAAAAAGAAAACGAAATTATTTGGAACAGACGGGATAAGGGGTAAAGCGAATCATGAACCTATGACCGGAGACATCGCCTTTGAAGTTGGAAGAGCCGCAGCACATATTCTCAGAAAAAAGGACGGGCTTAACAGAATTCTTATCGGCAAAGATACAAGACTTTCAGGCTATATGATAGAAAGTGCCCTTACTTCGGGCATATGTTCCATGGGAACAAATGTCGTTCTTGTCGGACCTCTGCCGACTCCAGGAATAGCATTTGCCACTCGAAGTTTAAGAGTTGATGCGGGAATTGTAATATCCGCTTCACATAATCCTTATGATGACAACGGTATAAAGTTTTTTTCTTCTGAAGGATTTAAACTCCAGGACAGCACAGAGACCGAAATAGAAAAAACGATGTACTCCCGGAAACTTGCAAAAATCAGACCTGAGGGATCCGGCATAGGCAGGGCTACAAGAATAGATGATGTTGCAGGCAGGTATATCGAGTACATAAAATCAACATTTCCAAGAGGCAAAACCCTTGAAGGTATCCGGATTGTTGTTGATTGCTCTAATGGTTCAGCATATAAAATCACTCCTACTGTACTCACCGAGTTGGGAGCTGATGTGATCTCTATCAATGACGACCCTGACGGACTCAATATAAACGCAAACTGTGGCACTACATATCCGGCAACTGTGCAGAAGGCGGTTTTGGAATACAGGGCAGACATCGGAATTACCCATGACGGTGATGCTGACAGAACTCTTCTCTGCGATGAAAAAGGGGAACTTGTAGACGGTGACAAGATTATGGCCCTCTGTGCCATCGATTTAAAAAATGAGAAGAAATTGAAAGGCAACGCGGTAGTTGCAACAGTAATGAGCAATATCGGTTTTGAACTTTTCCTCAAGAAGTCCGGGATAAAACTAATAAGGACAAACGTGGGTGACAGGTATGTCGTTGAAGAAATGATAAAAAGAGGTTGCAACCTTGGAGGTGAGCAATCGGGTCATATAGTATTTCTGGACCACAATACAACCGGAGACGGACCGATAACAGCACTGCAAGTGTTGTCTGTCATGAGCCGTTCAGGAAAAAATCTGTCGAAACTCACATCGACCGTCTCTATCTATCCACAGGTACTCGTTAATGTTCAGGTTCGTAACCCCATGAATATCGGAAAGTATTCAGGCATCAAAACTGCGATAAGAAAGGCCAATAATACACTTAACAACGGCAGGATTCTTGTCCGGCCCTCCGGTACAGAGCCTAAAGTCAGGGTAATGATCGAAGGTGATCATATAGATGAGATAACACAGTTAGCTGAAGAAATTGCAGAAGTTATAAAAAAGAATATGAAGTAAGGCAAGTCCCGCCTTACATCCTTTCCCGCCTTTCCCGCCTTTCCCGCCTTCTTTTCTCCCTACTCCTTACTATCCCTTTCCCGCCTTTCTCGCTCTTCTCGCTTTTCCCGCATTACTATGCATCCTTATTTGACATTTCGGCCAGATCTAAAGTATCGTATTAACGGTTCGCGGGGTGGAGCAGTCCGGTAGCTCGTCGGGCTCATAACCCGAAGGTCG
>CAYPIT010000066.1:0-11935 GCA_964410825.1 uncultured Nitrospiraceae bacterium | reverse complement strand
TGAAATATCTGTGATATACCCTCAATAGAATACCGGTAATGCTGTGAGGTCGGGGCCGGATTCTAATAGAACTGAGTTTGTCCATTTCCAGGCCTTTCTCGATTAATATTGAAGGAGACTTGCTGGAGGCAAGTACCTGGCTGGGATATACGCTCCTGTGGCCTGTCATGAGATAGCTGACTATGCACGAGACGGCGGCATAAGGAGCAAGTTCAGGACCGAAAAATTCTATTGCCATTATACTTGCCGAAATCGGAGTATTGGCTGCACCGGCAAGGAGGCTTACCATTCCTATTGCCGCGAATATCGATGGATCATACCCAAACAGCATGCCATAAAGACTGCCTGCTGTCACACCGATGAAAAAGATAGGGGTTACCATACCGCCGCTTCCGCAAAATGCAAGAGTTATGGACGTAAATATGATTTTGAAAAGAAAATCATAAGGAAGAACTTTCCCTCCCAGGAGGGCATGCTCAATTGTTTCAAGGCCAAGACCGAGATATTTTGTTGAAGTGATCAATGCAAGGACAATTATAACGCTTCCACCGATCAGGCCCTTAAAAGGTTCCCATATCTTAATTTTGCGGCTGGTGGATTCCGCAAATTTAAGGGATTCGATAAGAAGGAAAGAGCAGAGTCCGAAGAAAATAGCGCCGATCACAACCTGAATAAAAAACCCTTCGCTGAAACTTGGAACTATTTCGATAGGCCTGTAAAAATATGCTACTCCAAAAGATGATGAGACTTGATAAGCGATAATTCCCGCCACAAAAGAGGGGAACATAACATCGTAGAAAATACTTCCGACAAATAAAACCTCAACTCCAAATATCGCTCCTGCTATGGGAGTCCCGAAGACGGATGCGAAACCTGCGCTTATACCACAGATAATAAGCTTCTGTCTGTCTTTTTTGTTGAACCGCAATATACTTGCAAAAATAGATGAGAGGCCTGCGCCTATCTGGGCAGCTGGTCCTTCCTTTCCTGCGGATCCTCCGGCTGCTATGGTCACGATCGTTGCTACAAGTTTGACAGGGACAGTTTGAGGTTCTATTTTACCACTATATTTATGTATTGCCTCAATAACTTTTTCTGTGCCGTGTCCCTTTGCCTCAGGGGCAATATACTTTATAAGGAGTGATGAGACCAGTAGTGCTAAAGGAATCAGGAGAAAGTAATACTTATATTGGGAAGTAAATAGAATACCCTTGTTTAATATAATGAGAAAGGCAGCAGTGGAACCCCCGACAATAACTCCCACACAACTGGCCAGCAGGAACCACTTGACAACACTGATAAAAAGAACAGATTGTTCTAAAAGCAGGTTTTTTTTCTGCACTTGCTTGTCCCTGGTTTAAACAGATTTGCGTTAGTTTGAAAATCCGGATATAAGGCCAAGTAATTTTTTTACGTCTTTCTGGCTATTCACATAATAATCCGCTTCATTGTTTTTGCCTACAGATATTCCTATGCCTTCCCCTCTGATTGCCCTGAAAGCGTCTTCGTCTGTCGTGTCATCTCCGATATAAATTGGAGTTCTGTTTTTACCGTAGTTTTTCCATATCCAGCTTACAGCATTGCCTTTATTCCATATTCCATAGGGTCTTATTTCAAATACTTTTTTGCCGGAAGTAATTTTAAATAAATCTTTAAAGTTATCAGTAATCGACCAGAATATATTGTGCATTTTACATATATCCTGGGTATTGACCATCCTGAAATGAATGCTTGCGGTTATACCTTTATCTTCAATAATTACTCCTTGAATCGAGGACAGTGAATCCCTTAACTGTTCAAGGAGGTGTTCCATTGTCTGTTTGCTTTCATCAATGTCCTGATTAATAACCTGACTGTTTCCGTCCCATATTTCAGCGCCGTGATTGCCTGCAAAAAGCATCTTCCTGATTCCTATTATGTCCATTATATTCTCAAGCGATCTCCCTGTTATGATTGCAACAGGCAAAAATGCTCTTATTTGAGTAATCAGTGAATGAATATCCTCTGTGACTATAGCATTATCAGGGGATTCAGCAATTGGCGTGAGGGTGCCGTCGTAGTCAAGAAACAGGAAAACATTTTTATTTGGTATCTCATCAAATTTATCGAACACATTTGAACAATTCCGCGAATGCCGGGAATGTAACATAGTATTTTCTGCAATAAAATCAGATATCCACCTGTAAATATCTTTTTCTTTTACGTGTCTTTGAAGCGTGTTTATCCTGCAAAGTTTATCGTCATCCGGCATTTCCAGTGCACTCTTGATACATTCAGAAAACTCTTCAATATCATAAGGATTAACAAGCATCGCACCCTCAAGTTCTTCCGCAGCTCCGGCAAATTCACTCAACAGCAGCACGCCATTCCTGTCGGATTGTGATGCTATAAATTCTTTGGCTACAAGATTCATTCCGTCGAATATAGAGCTGATTATCGCAACATCCGCCATCCTGTAATAAGCAGCAAGGTCCTCATGCTCAGATTTCGTGTCCCTGTAAACAATCGGATTCCATCCATCAAGAGAATATTTTTTATTAATATTTCTCACAAAACTCTCTACTGTTGCTTTATAGCTTATGTAAGGTTCTTTCAATCTTGTAGGCACCGCTATCTGGATAAACGTAAATTTCCCCTTGTAATCAGGATAAGTGTCGAAAAAAAGATCGAGTGCCTGGAATCTTTTAATCAGGCCTTTTGTGTATTCAAGCCTGTCCACACCAATACCGATAAATTTTTGTTCAAGTGAATATCTCTTTTTGAGTCTTTCTATTGCAGTAGATGTTTTTGAAGAAGCTGAAAATGCATTGAACTTTTCGAAATCTACACTTATAGGGAATGCCTTTAGCTTTGTCGTATGTCCGTTATAAGTGACAGTATCGTTTTGATAGTCAATTTCAATGTCTTCAAGGGACTCCTTTACACATTCCATAAAGTTATGAACAAACAGCGGTATCTGAAATCCTATAAGGTCATTACTCAACAGCGCTATAAATATTTCTCTGGATTGAGGACAAATCCTGAATACTTCGAAATTCGGCCATGGAATATGCCAGAAGTGAGCAATTGTAAGATTGGGGGCTTTCTTTCTCAGCATTCCGGGCACAAGGCATAAATGATAATCATGTATCCAGACGAGGGACTTGTCGGCCACCTCCTCAAGCACCGCTTTTGCAAAGGACTGGTTAGCCCTTATGTAATCCTCCCAGTACTTTCTTCTAACATACACACGGTCCAATGCTATGTGACATAATGGCCATAAGACATGATTGGAATAACCGTGATAATAGTTGTCAACCTGATCGTTGGTCAGCCAGACTCTCTTCAAAGTATAAGCGGGCTTGCCGGGAGGGACTGAAATCCGGCTATTTCTGTCAACGCTTTTTCTGTCTTCACTGCCGCTGCCCCAGGCCACCCAGGTGCCACCTGTTGCCTTTAATGCTTCGTCCATTGCTGAGGTCAGGCCGCCGGCTGGCTTTTCGATTCTTATGGAAGAAGAGGTTTTATTATGCTGGTAGGGTTCTCTGTTTGAAACGACGATAAGAGAATTTTCCCTGAGATTTTTCCGGATAAATAGTTTAAAGCTTTCACTACTCATAACTCTATCATGTTCTTGCCTTTATGCATGCTGCAATACCACAATGACAGATAGTCTCTGATCTGACGGGTTAAAAGGAAATTGTTCCTGACATATTCTTTGCCCTGCTGTCCCATACGTTTTGCCAGTTCAGGGTTGTTAAGGTATTGTCTTATTCTGAAAGCCGCTCCCTCTGGAGAATAAACCAGAAAACCTGTAACGCCGTGAACTATTTGCCAGGGGATACCCCCGACAGCACCGCCTATAACCGGTTTTTCTTTCCACATAGCCTCAGATACGGTGAGACCGAACCCTTCTTTAATTGACTTCTGAAGTATCACATCAGACATCCTCTGCAGGGCATTAATTTCTTTATGATGATCAGGCGGCAGTAAAAGTATAATTATATCTGTATCATTACCGGCATACTCCTTTACTTCATTAAGAATGATTTCTCCCTCAGGATCATCAGTTGCCGAGCTTCCAACCAGAACCAGCCTGCAGTCGTTGTATTTCTTTACAATTTTATATGCGTTAATTACTCCAATAGGATCCTTGAATTTATCAAAGCGCGATACCTGCAATATTATTGACTTGTCACGCGGCACATTAAACCTTTCACTGACATCACTTATTTCGTTTTCTGTCAGCTCCATGTTTTTATCACTCAGAGGGTCGATCGCGGGGGTAACAATGAACTCATCAATAGGAAGTGACTTGGCAAACTTTGGCACAGAGAATATTGCGGTATCGTATTGGACGACATATTTTTTCAGGTTGGACCATACGCTGGCCATTGGATTGGATACATCAATATGACATCTCCACATCCAGATGCTGTTCCCTTTTTTTGACCGTTTGCTTCTGAAATCAATAAGAGGTGCCGGCTGTGGATCATGTATAAGGACAGCATCCGCGTTGAGATTAATATTTTTCTTATTTCGTTTATTCACCGCATAATAATGCTCCCACATCTTCCTGGTGAATTTTTCCTTGTTGCCCTGAAGGGCGTTGTGGGTTTTTTTTGTAAAGTCAAAAAAACTGGCATCACCATCTATTACTTCCCAGCGTGCATCTATTCCAAGATCGCTAAGCAAAGGTATCATTCTGTTAAGGATTTCAGCTACGCCGCCGCCTTCCTTTGTAGAGTTAACATGGAGAAAAGATTTGCCTTGCAGTTTCTTGCACAGATGCTGAATCAACATCAGATCACCCTTTGGTGCTATACCAGAATATTGATTTATCAAACGATTATTCCTTCCATATCAGCTCTCACATGTTCTTCCAGAATTTCCCTTATATGTTCTCTAATGCTTTCTATGCTGTGCATAAAAGGATCTATATTCCTGATCTTATCTGCAAGTTTCTTTTTCCCAAGGGTGTGCTCTATCCACCTTGAAAAGTCATCTGCAACACCTTCTCCGAGACGGAATCTTGAATCGTAGAAATGATAATAAATGCTGCCAGTGTCTATATGTTCTATAGCAACGAGAAATTCCGCAAGGTTCTTTGTTTTAACACCAACAGGGAATACAATGCTGATGGTCTGGTTAAAATAGAATTCATTTCCGCTCAAAACTTCGAGAGGTCTTGGAGAACTGCTCAGGAAGCTGTCAATTTCACGTAATAATTCTTTTCGTACTCCATCAACTGATTTAAAAGTATATGGATCTATAATTGAAAGCCGTTCTGCCAGTGCTCTTTCTTCAAGGCTTTCACCCGCCCACTGAGCAAAGTCGTTGGTATACTCGAGCATATGACCTTTAAGAAAATACTGATACACATGATGAAATATTGACTCAGTGCCTATCCTTGAAATTATTGTTCTCAGTTCCTGAAGATTTTGAGCATGCTTGCCTGTAGATTTGACTATACTGACACACTGTTTGAACTCAAATGCTTCTATGCGTTTTCCCAATTTTTCTCCTCTCTTACATAAACAGTTCTGTGAGGAAACGGTATTGTTATACTCTCGTTATTAAATGCCTTATAGATTTCCTTATTAATTTCATGGATCGTCTTTCCCCGTAAGGAGGGCTCTTTAGTCCAGCATAGCAGTTCAAAATCAAGAGATGATTCAGCAAACGATCTGAACCTTACCCTTGAGTTGTATTTGTCGATAACGTTTTCGTTTTTCCTGGCTATGTCGAGTAAAATATTTTCCACTTTATCAATGTCACTGCCATATGCAACAGACACAGGGATCCTTATACGAAAATTCGGAAGAGGGGCGCTTTCATTAATTATTTTTGTATTTGCAATAATGGAATTCGGGATGCTTATAAGTATGTCATCCCTTGTTTTTAATCTGGTGCTTCTGATCCCGATCTTTACGACTTCGCCCCTTTCTCCTCGATCGAGCACAATATAATCGTGTATTTTATATGGTTTATCGATAAATATGCTAATGCCTCCAAAAAAATTTGCAAGAGTATCCTTGGCAGCAAGGGCTACTGCAACCCCGACAATGCCTGCAGAGGCCAGAAGAGGAGTTATATTGACTTCCCACATCGAGAGAATAATCATAATACTGCTGATTATGATTATGACTTTCCATAGATTTTCAACCAGCGGGGTGATCTCCTTGCTTAAACCTGTTATATCGGTAACCCTGTGAATGGAATTATCAATTATCAAATTACTAATCCTGATTATGCATATGCTCCAGATTACTGTCAGGAGAGTAAATAATACGCCATGTGAATAAAATACAACGATATCGGATGTGTTTAGTAAATGGATCGAGTGAATTGCTCCCATTAGCAATATTGAATAAAATATCGGACGGTGGATGAGATCAATTATCCTGTCATCGAGTTCTGACTTTGTGAGCTTTGTTATCTTCCTTAATACCCTGTCTGTGCTTAAATCTACAATTTTTGCGAGGATTATATAAGAGATGAAAATAACGATAGCTGTAATTACAGGAGAGTTGATGCTGTCAAAATATCTGTTAATAAACTGTTCCATAATCAAATCTGTTTTAGAGAAATTTCAACTGCACGAGTTTGGCGTTACTAAAAGCAGAATTCTTTATCCGGACTTGTTCTTCCTGTATTTAGATGCGACAATCGGTTGTGTCAGCGACGTGAGACGGGAATTGAATTTATCCGCCACTGTCATGAATTTTGCCAATAAATTTCGAGGAATGGATTTCCCCCTTGGCAGTTTAATTTTCAAAGGATCCACGAATCTGCTGTTAAACTTGATCCTGTAATCAAGATGAGGGCCTGTTGTAAGGCCTGTAGATCCCACATAACCGATGATATCTCCCTGTGATATCTTTATCCCTTTACGCACTTTTTTAGGTATGCGGGAAAGGTGTCCATAGTATGTTTCGTAGCCTCCGTTATGTTTAATTATTACCATTCTGCCGTTCTGTCCTTTGTAGCCCGCAAACCGTATCGTTCCACTTCCTGCAGCCGAGACCGGTGTTCCGGTAGGCGCGACATAATCAACTCCTAAATGCGGCCTGTAAATTCTTAATTTTGGATGTAACCGTCTTTTGCTGAAACGTGAACTTATATATTTAAATTTCAGCGGAGATTTCAGCAAAGCTTTTCTCAGCGACTTGCCTTTACCATCATAGTAGTCTGCAAAGTCATTACTTTTAAATCTGTAAGCTGTATGAATTTTCCCATTATTTATTATCTCAGATGCAAGGATATCTCCATAACCCTTGAATGCCTCCCCGACCCACAATTCCTCGACAATGACTTTTACAGTATCGCCGTTTCTCATATCACTCGAAAAATCAATATCCCATGCGTAAATGTCCGAGAGCTTTAGAGCAAGCCTGTAGTATTCATTGTGCGCGTCAGGCATGGAGTTCATTAAATTATCTTTAATTGATATATAAAATGAACCGATTTTTTTGTCGGTTATGAGATTAATCTTTTCAGCCTTGAATCCTTCAGACGCGCGAACTATCGTCAGGTATGACATGTCATCAATTCCATACTGCATACTCTGTATATTGTTTTCTTTTTTGTCGAGTTCGAATAAATACACTTCTCCAACAGATATTTTTGAAAGGTTGAACAACTTCCTTGTGCTCTGATTGATCAGGGCAAGGTCCGATTTATCAAGGTTGTGTTTGTCAAAAATTGATTCGAGAGATTCATCGGGTTTCACAACCCCGGTTATTCTGTAGTTAGAGTTTTCCTCACTAACAGGGGTTTCTTCTTGAGAAACCGGGGGTTTAAAACTGAACAAAAGCAATATGAGTATCGGAAATGCGATAATACTGAACAGTAATTGTTTCATTATTATTTGCCGGCTTTTTTCCGGATCTTGCGCTTAGTAGCAGTTTTTTTTGCCACACGTTTTTTTGTTTTCTTAACCACCTTTTTTTTCAGCTTTGTAATCTGAGCTTCCAGTTTATTGATTCTCTTAATGGTGGATGTTACCTTCCTGGTATTAAGCGGGCTTTTAGTTTTTTTTACTATCAGGTCGTATACCTGGCCTCCCAGTTTGGCGAATTCATCCTGAACTTTCATATTCAGACTGAAGACCCGGTATTTTTTCTTGCCCTCATCAGTAAGTTTTTCTATCTGCTTTGAAACAGTTGTTCCTCCGTCTTTGATTATAGCCAGGCCTTCTTCAATATTCTTTTTCATGTCCTTCTGAATCTTGTCCCAATTCATATCTTTTTGCATCTTTTCCCAAAAACTCATTTCAACCCTCCTTTTCATTTAGTTGACAATCTGCAATTGTCAATTATTTATTATCATCTTCGACCGCGCTTCTTATCATATCAAGAATGCCCGGTAATGCAGACGTTACCCTGTCCCAGCTGGGAATCAAAGGTACGCCTAAAGGGTCTTTCATTATGATGTCTGAAGCGGTCCTTATCCCCTCAGTGAATGTTTCAACAGCAAGACTTTCTTCATGCCTGTCAAATACCAGGCCGTTGACTGCTGCATCATCTCCATAACGCTTAAGCATATCCTGTGCTGTTCTGACATATGTTGCGATCAGGGTTTTAAAAAGGCCGTCCGAAAATACAATGCCTTCAGATGCCAGGGTCCTGAAGATAGACTTGGTTATATCGATGCACATCTTTAAAAGTCCTTTAGATGAATCGTTTGGTGAAAGCGACTGGTGCTTATGTTCGTAGTTGTCTGCAATATCAACCTGGCAGACTCTTCTGAAAGAACAGTTTCTGTAGACTTCAGCCAGTACACCGACTTCGAGTCCCCAATCAGCCGGAATTCTGTTTACACTTGCAATATCCACATCCATCGAGAATTCTCCGGCCAGCGGATATCTGAAACTGTCGAGGAATTCAAGAAGAGGGAGGTACCCATGGATTCTTTTCATGGACCTAAGAAGAGGAGTGATTAGAAGCCTCGTAACTCTGCCGTGCATTCTGTCAGTTACACGGCTGTAATAACCTTTGCAGAATTCATATTCAAGACTTGGGTTAGCAATCGGGTAACTGAGTCTTGCCAGCATCTCGCGATTGTAAGTAAGGATATCGCAATCATGAAACGATATCACCTTTATACTTCTCTGGGCAATGACGTAACCGTATGCCATCCATGCAGATTGTCCTTTTCCGGGTTCACCCAGATGCAGTCCGGTAGATTCAATTGTCTTGTAGACCTTTGTTATTCTTTTGCCATTGTTCCAGATTACCTGTGTTGGCTGGGGAAGAACCGAGAAAAATTTTTTGGCTTGATCAAACTCGGCTTTGGAGCAGGGACCAAGCGTGACTATAACCTGATTTAAATATTTAACTTTTTTAAGTTCATTGATGATGCCGCTGAGCGCTTTCCCCTCTAACTCTGAATAGAGGGAAGGAAGTATAAGGGCGATAGGCCGCTCATGAGAATACCAGGACAACTCTGCTTCAATCTTTTCAAGATTGGATTCACCAAGTTTGTGAAATGTTGGTAAAATACCACCTTGATGAAAGTCAGCCATATTTTACCTTTCCGGTAAAAGTACTATAAAATTATTAATTCTAATATGCAATCCGTGATATTTCTTTATAATGATTGTAGTAAAGCTTGCAATTATAAATAGCTTTATTACACTTTTATTAAATTAGAAATAAGTATAAATGGTAATTGATAAATGGTCAAGCAAGGAGCATGATGAAGTTTAGTGGAATTATTAAACAGATATTCAACCATGCAATCTCTGCAGTGGACCCGGCGTTTTTAATGCGTGGCTATTCTGAGCAGATCAGGAGCTACATTTCTGAGAGAGGTTTTAAACAACTACTGGTGATAGGTTTCGGCAAGGCATCTTATTATATGGCCAAGACTGTATGCGAAGAATTTGATGAGAAGATGATTGCCGGTGGTGCGGTCATTACAAAATACGGTCATACAGGTCGCAGAATACATACTTCAGACATCAGATCGCAGAATACAGACTTGAAAGGGATTAGAGTTTTTGAGGCTGGACATCCTGTACCGGATAAAAAGGGTATGGAAGCAACCGGAGAAGTCATACAGTTTTTAAATGGTAACAATGATAAGACCCTTGTGTTATGCCTTATATCAGGTGGTGGTTCGGCTCTTCTTGTAGCGCCATATGAAGGGATTAGCCTCAATGATAAACAGAGCATTACGGCGCTGCTTTTGCAAGCCGGAGCTGATATCACAGAACTGAATACGGTCAGAAAGCATATATCTCAGGTAAAAGGTGGCAGGCTTGCGCAGATCGCCTTTCCGGCAGAGGTGATCAGCCTTATGATATCGGATGTTATTGGAGACAGGCTGGATGTGATCGCATCAGGGCCGACAGCGCCTGACAATTCTTCATTTAAAGACGCAATTAAAGTCATTGATAAATACGGAGTTATCAAAAAAGTTCCTGAAAATGTTATGAGCATATTGAGCAAAGGCAGAGATGGCCTTATCCCTGAAACACCCACAGGTGATGATATGGTTTTCAGGAATATTCAAAATATAATTGTAGGTAACAATAAGAATGCGATTGAAGCCGCTCAATCTAAAGCAGAAGCACTGGGAATTGAGGCAGATGTTTTATCTTCTGAAATTACAGGTGAGGCGAGAGATGTGGGTAAACGGCTTGCTGAAAAGGCTAAAGAAGTTAAGGCAGAGAATCGTGATGGTGTTACATGCTTAATTTCAGGCGGGGAGACAACGGTTAAAGTTAAAGGGAAAGGGCAGGGAGGCTGCAATACAGAACTTGCTCTGAGTTTTGCTTTAGAGATAGAAGGGATTGAAGGGATAACAATGCTTTCAGCAGGCACTGATGGCACGGACGGTCCGACTGACGCGGCAGGTGCCATTGTTGATGGACAAACTGTTGTAAAAGCCAGAAACTCTGGCCTGAATCCGGATGAATGCCTTGATAATAATGATTCATATAATGTCTTTAATGCAATTGATACATTGCTGATAACTGGCCCTACCGGTACGAATGTAATGGATATTCAGATAATAATGATTGGTTAAATACAAAGAAGGCACTAAAAATAAAAAGGGGCAACATTGTTACCCTCTCAGTATTACAATAATTTAGTATTCAACCGGATATCCCTGTTCGCTCCATGTTGAATAGCCTTCTCTCATCCAGAGGACATTTTTGTATCCAGCTTCTACAGATTTTTTGGATGCATAGTATGACTTCCAGCCGTTTGGGCCGTCACTGTGAAAGAGAATAGTCGTTTCTTTGTCTGATGGTAATTTGGTCATATCAAATTCGCCTGTACGTGTAGCTGGATCACCCTTGCTGGTCCATTTATAAGGGAGAGACATAGCGTTTGGAATGTGGCCTTTGCCAAAATTCAGCGCTTTTCTCATGTCAAAGACCTGAACATTCTTCTGATTAATGAGTGGTCTTGCTGCATCCGCGGTTATGATAGTTACACCGGCAGGTGGATCTGTTGGTGTTGGAACTGATCTGGCCATTGTTATGCCGGCTAACGCTAAGGTTAATACCAGTACTAAAGTAAAAATTGTGAGTTTCCTCATTGTTGGTGCCTCCTTTTTTGGTGTTGTTAATTTGAAAGTTTACTTAAGATAGCTTATCTCATACCTCCTTACTTAATATCTTTGACATCTGAAATCCTTATCGGCATTTACAGAGACAACTTGAATTGATTACCGATGAAATTGCTGTAAGTTAATTTCTGTATCGGAAGTTGCCAATTAAAAGAATCCTGCCTTTAGCCAGCACTAACTAATTTCTTAAGGGATTACCTTATTCTTATAGCCTGACTAATCGTAAACTTGGCAATTGTTTATGCGGATATACGGTTAACTGGTTGAAAAGATGGGGCGTAGATAAAAGGTGTATATAAAAAAGGTACTGACCCAAGTTTAGGGGACATGGCTGAAGTTAAAAGGTTGGGCTCTTAGCGTAGGCAGGAAATAA
>CAYPIT010000065.1:0-11964 GCA_964410825.1 uncultured Nitrospiraceae bacterium | reverse complement strand
AAACCAGCTCTCCGCAGAAGTATTAGTTGCTCTTGCTATTCTTACTGCCATTTCAGGGCTTAAGGATGCTTTGCCATTCAGTAAGGCAGACAAAGTTTTTCTGGTAACTCCCAGTCGTTTAGCAGCTTCAGTTACTGTAAGTCCCAGGGGCTTAATAACATCTTCATACAGAACTTCTCCTGGATGAGTAGGTTTTCTTTTTCCAATCATATTATGTTCCTCCTTTTAACTAATGATAATCACGGTAATCAACGAGTATTGCATCATTTCCTTTAAATTCAAAGGTGACTCGCCAATTACCGCTTACCGATACTGCCCATGTGCCTTTTTCTTTTCCTTGAAGCTTATGTAGTTTAAAGCCAGGCAAGTTCATATCCTGATATCCTGTAGAAGCATCCAAACGATCCAGGATTCGTCCAATCCTGGGCGCGTGCTTAACATTGATTCCTCTCTTGCTTCCATCATAATAATATTTTTCCAATCCTTTGTGTTTGAAAGATTTTATCATTAATTCCGATTATATCATGTTACGTGTAACGTTACAAGTTTCAGAAGTTTGATTCGATCGTCGTAACTACTCAGGTGCAAAGAGACAAAGGCACACCTTAGTAGTTACCGATCGTCTATTTATTGACAAAAAATGTCACTAAAGACAAATTATTGACTCTTTAATTAGTCAGCTTAGGCCCCTTCCCAATCTAATGTCTTGATTTATTGACCTTTTTAACGCTGTATTTTGCTGGCACAGATTCTGCATTACCTGTCTGCAAATGAGACTGACATCCGAAATTAATAAGGAGGTGAAGAGCATCACACAACAGGGGGAATATATATATCCGAATACGGATTTTGTTCAGGTCATTATCGGACCTAAAAATTCATTTAAAAAAGGAGGGCGTAATGTACAAAGCAATTAACAATCTCAGAGATCAAAAAGGTTTCACCCTTATTGAATTACTGATAGTCGTTGCGATTATCGGTATTCTTGCAGCGATCGCGATCCCTGGTTATATCGGCATGCAGGAAAGGGGCAGAAGAGGCGCTGTTATCAGAGGCGCTGAGGGTGCCACATCTGAAATACAGGGCTGGATAACAGCAGCAAAGAAGGGAGCTGCTGCACATCCTATGTCAGGTGTTGCAGAAGTTGATATGAACGGTAATGGTGCCGTCGCAGCAGCAGAGACAAATCTTGCACTGGCTACAGCAGGCGTTGTTACACAGTTCGTAACCGCCACAACAGCCATGAACCAGGTTTCCCCATGGAATGCAGCTAATTCCCTGTATGTTAGCGGTGGTGTTACTGCTACACAGGCGCTTTGTGATGCCGTGGCAAATAATGGTCGTATAGTATTGTGCTTCACTCCTGCTGAAGACCAGACCATTCAGACTGTTTTTGTCTCAGGAAGAGACAATGCTGGAAACGTAATCTACAGAAAATCGGTTACAGCTGATTAATATAGTCAATAAAAAGGAAAGGGGGAGCTTTCGCTCCCCCCTTTTTTTAGGTACATCATGCTAATTAATGAAAAAAAAGGCTTTACTCTGATTGAACTTCTTATGGTAGTTGCGATTATCGGCATTCTTGCAGCCATCGCCATTCCAGGGTACATCGGCATGCAGGATAAGGGCAGAAGAGGCGCTATCATAAGGGCATGTAATGCAAATGTATCTGACCTGCAAGGATGGATATCCTCAGCAAGGAAGGCTAATACCCCTTTTGGTACTATAGTTGAAGTGGATACAAACGCTGATGGTGTCGCAGTTGCCCCGGACCTGGATAATGATACCCTGGCATCTAATGGCGTAATAACTACATATGCAGCCGCAAAAACAGATACATCTCCATGGGATGTAGCCACACCATTATGGAGAAATGGCGGTGTAGCTGCTAATCAGGCAGCATGTGATGCAATAGCACAAGCTAATCCGGGTCAAGTATCATTATGTTTTACACCTTCAGAAGATGCCTTGATCAGGTTTGTCTTTGTATCCGCTTCTGACAGGATAGGCGCATTAATGTATCAAAAGACTGTAAGTGCAGATTAATGAATCATGATAATTTAAATGTGCGATGCGATATATAAACAAATCGATCAATTGGAGATTAAATTATGAAAGGTAACAAGGGATTCACATTAATTGAGTTAATGATAGTTGTTGCGATCATAGGCATTATTTCGATGATCGCTATACCGGCTTATGTAGGGCAGCAAAGAAACGCCGCAAGAACCGAGTCTTACAAAAATCTGGAGGCCTTAAAACTGCTTGAAGAGCAGATTTTTTCAGAAAATGCTCAGTACACCGCAACTGCCGTAGGCGTTGCAGCCATTCAAATATTACTACCGGGTTTTCAGCCAGGACCTGTTGGCGGGTTGAATTATACTTATACATTGACTAACGGGCAGTTAATAACAGCAACAAATCCTCTTGCTTTTGGTGCCAGTGGGGCAAACAACCCCTGTTTTACTGCCCAGGCTACAGGTATTGCAGGTACCAGAGTTGCAGGTGACGTATTTGCCATAGACTGCAACAACAACAAAAATTATTAAAAAAGTTCAAATTGCTCTACGCTTTCATGGCGTGAGAATACCGGATATTTGTCATCAAAGCATGCTGAACAATATTTCTCGGGATTAGAAACCACCTTTTTCAGTCCGTCAAGACTTAAATAATTAAGGGAATCAGATGTAATATATTTGCGTATTTCTTCAATGCTATGAGTTGCAGCGATAAGCTCTTTTCTTGATGGAGTGTCAATACCATAAAAACACGGCCCAATAGTGGGTGGTGAACTTATCCTCATGTGCACCTCTTTCGCACCTCCGCCCTCTCTTAGCATTTTAATAATTTTCTTGCTTGTAGTACCTCTTACGATTGAGTCATCAATGACCATAACTTTTTTACCTTCAAGAAGCTCACGAACAGGATTCAACTTGATCTTCACACCAAAATGCCTGATCGACTGTCGGGGCTCGATGAATGTACGTCCTACATAATGATTTCTTATCAATCCAAAATCAAATGGTATATTGGTCTCTTCTGCGTAACCGAGAGCCGCAGGTACACCAGAATCAGGTACAGGAATCACAACATCTGCCTGTACAGGATGTTCTCTTGCAATCTGACGACCAAATTCTTTTCTCATCTCATTAACATTGAGCTTGCCGAAAATATTACTGTCAGGTCTTGAAAAATATATAAACTCGAATATACAAAAAGCATGTCTGGGAGAATGCAGGGTTTTGATTGATTTGATACCATTTTTGTTGATAATAAGCAGTTCTCCAGGCTCAACGTCTCTAACATATTCCGCGCCTATTAGATCAAACGCACATGTCTCTGATGCAATAACATATGATCCATCATGTCGCCCTATGCTTAGCGGTCTGAATCCATACGGGTCTCTTAAAGCAAAAAGTTCATTTTCGGTCATAAGCAGAATACTGAAGGCGCCTGAAAGCTGCCTCATCGCATCAATAAGACGCTCATGGAGTCCACCGGCCTTGGAACTTGCGATCAAATGTACAATAACTTCGCTGTCCGAGTTTGACTGGAATATTGCTCCTTTAGATTCCAGTTCATTTCTTAACTCAAAGGCATTCACGAGGTTTCCGTTATGAGCAATTGCAAGAGAACCTAAAGAAAAATTAACCATGATAGGTTGAACATTTTTTAGAGAACTTGATCCCGCAGTTGAATATCGGTTATGACCTATTGCGATATCTCCGGGAAGACGCTGGAGTCTTTTTTCAGAAAAAATATCCGCAACCAGCCCCATAGATTTTTCGATCGATATCTGCCTGCGGTCAGATGAACAAATACCTGCTCCTTCCTGCCCCCTGTGCTGCAAGGCATGTAGTCCCAGGTATGTAAGGTTTGCGGCCTCAGTATGACCATAGACCCCGAATACCCCGCATTCTTCATGAAATTTATCAGAAGATAAAGGCAAATAAGGATTGGAAAAGATACGCTGGTTGCAGACCAGGTTTTTGGTTTTATTCACTAATATACCCGAATACAAATTTCATCGATAGGTAATATAGTATAGCATTTTTAAAATCGTTATTTGTCATCCTATACAGGCTTTACATACTATTTACAAAAAAACATATGACTTATCAATTTTCTATATCAAATAAAGAACAACTCTCAACAATTACATGGTTGTACACCATTCATGAGCATTTTGAAACATTCTTAACCATGGCGATGCCTTTAAATCTCTTCTCCATTCATCCGGCACCCACGGCCACTGCCATTTAAGAAATGTCCTTTCCGGATGTGGCATTACAGCGAGATGCCTGCCGTCTACAGAACAGATACCGGCAATCCCACGAACAGACCCGTTTGGATTAAATGGATATTTCATTGTCACTTCATTTTCATCATCAACGTAGCGAATTGGCGCCAGGTTATCTTTTCCAATTTTCTCAAGTGTACCGCTGTCAGGAAAATACGCCCTTCCTTCTCCATGAGCAACCCAAATACCTAAAACTGACCCTTCCATTCCTTTCAGCATAATAGATTGACTTGGAAGGATTTTGACAGAAGAAAATCGGGATTCGAACCGTCCGGAAATGTTATGAACAAATCTCGGTTGAATCTTGTCATCTAATCCCTGCCACGGTACCCATCCGAGAAGCGCCATGAGCTGGCATCCATTGCATACTCCAAGACTGAAAGTATTTTCTCTTCGATAAAAACTCTGAAATTGCTCCCAAATTTTTTTATTAAACCTTATGACACCTGCCCAGCCCTTGGCAGAATCCAGTACATCAGCATAACTAAACCCTCCCACAAAAGCTATTCCCCTGAATTCAGAAAGTGAAATCCTATCATAAAGGAAGTCGCTCATCGTAATATCCCACGGTTCAAATCCCGCCTGATAAAAAGCTGACGTCATTTCTCTATCACTATTGCTACCCTCTTCCCTGACAATAGCAACTTTAGGCTTGTTATCACTTTCGAGCAACGCAGGTGCAGTATTGACCGGCTCAAAAGACAAAATGTATGAGGGGCCGGTTCTATCAAAATTATTATCTTTTTCTTCTTTAACACACTTATGAACCGCCTGAAGTCTTTCGAGATGATACCCTGTCTCTTCCCAGGTATCTCTAAGTACTCTCATATCCTTTCTCAACACAGCATGTCCATCACACTTCATTGATATGTGCTTTTCTTGAGTAGTCTTACCAATAGCATGAAACGGTATTGATTCTGAATTTAATATCTTCATAATTTCATCCTCTTTCTCAGGCAAATATTCCATCACCAACCCCAACTCTTCAGAAAATAGCATTGCGATTATTCCTTCTTCTGACTTCTGACTTCTGACTTCTGACTTCCGACTTATATTTATTTCCAATCCGCAGTTCCCTGCAAAGGCCATTTCGAGCAATGTTGTTATCAAACCTCCATCGCTTCTGTCATGCCCTGATAAAATTAAATTATCCTCAATCAGCATCTGAACAATATTAAAAGTACGTCTCAGCAGTACAGGATCATCAACATCCGGGGAATCCGATCCAATCTGGTTAAAAACCTGTGCTAATGCAGAGCCGCCAAGACGGTTCTTGCCATTCGCTAAATCAATAAATAGAAGCCTGCTCTGTCCCGGCTTTTTAATGTCAGGAGTGATAACTTTTGTTATATCAGGACATGTAGCATAAGCTGAAACAACTAACGTCCCAGGCGACTTGACTGTCTCTGTATCGCCTGAAAGATCCTTTACCTGCGTAGCCATAGACAGACTGTCCTTTCCACCATCAATAGCTATCCCGAGTTGAGTCAGTATGCTGCTCAATGCAATAGCAGCATCATATAGCTTTGCGCCTTCTCCCGGGAGTTTGGCAGCCCACATCCAGTTTCCGGAGCATTTAATATCTTCCAGTGCAGATATTTTTGCCCATATTATATTGGTTAGAGCCTCTCCCACACTCATACGTGCCATCGCAGCAGGATCAAGAAGGGTCTTAACAGGCTGTTCCCCGATAGATATTGCCGAACCGGTTAAGCCGAAATGACTCTGGCCAATCACAGCAACATTTGACATTGTTAACTGAAGAGGGCCAACACACTGCTGTCTGGCTATGAGACCCGTAACACTGCGGTCAACTTTATTAGTGAGAAATCTCTTTGAACCGACTGAGAGCAGTCGCAGTACTCTTTCAAGGGCATCCATTACGCTTATATTATCAGGCAAGTCAAGTGACTTAGCTTTGAGTGGGGTCCTGCTCATATGAAACGTTTTTTGAGGCATGTCTCCGAGCACTTTTTCAAGAGGAAGGCTTACAGGTGTGCTGTTGTCCTGCTCATCGTGAAGTACAATACGACCGTCACCCGTAATATTACCTATCGATGCACATGGGACTTTCTCTCTCAAACAGATCGCTTGAAATGTCTCATAATCCCCGGGCCTTACAAGCAGTGCATTCTGTTCCTGATACTCCCCTCCCCATATCTCCAAAACCGAGAGTGTGCTGTCCCCTATCTGAATTTCTCTGACCTCAATTTTTGCACCAGCAGGATAGGCAATCTCTTTGACCACATTGCAATTTCCACCTGCGCCCTGATCATGAATACTGATAATAGGATTATTATTCCCTAATTCTATGCAAGCACGTAATACCCTGTTAAGTTTTTGCTCCATTTCAGCATCACCGCGCTGAACAGCATTAAAATCAAGTTCAGCAATATTTTCTCCCTGTATCATGCTGGAAGCAGAACCTCCACCAATTCCGATTCTGTAAGCAGGACCACCGATCTTGACAACCAGCATATTTTGCTCGGGTTGCCCCTTTTCGATATGATTAGCATCCATCTGTCCTATGCCCGCAGTAAACATTATCGGCTTAAGCCATTCATACCGTTCGCCGGTATGTAACCTCATTCCAAATGAACGGGTATATCCCTGTATAAGGGGCTCCCCGAATTTGTTTCCGTAATCTGACGCACCGTTACTGGCCTGTATTTCGATTTCGAGCGGGGATGCCAGATTATTGGGATAGATAAATGATCTGTCTTCCCAAGGGAGTTCGTATTCAGGTATCAAGAGATTTCCTACACAATAGGCGGCTGTTCCAGCTATTACCAGACCGCCCCTGCCTGTTGCCTCAACATCCCTGATCCTTCCACCGGTACCGGTTTCAGCCCCGGGGAATGGAGCAACGCCGCTCGGGAAATTGTGGGTTTCCGCTGTAAAGATAACATCATAATTAATCGAAGCCTTCACAAAACAGGAGGGGTATCCAGGTTTTTCCGGGATTATGGTATTAACTTCATATCCTCTAATGGAACTTGAATTATCCTTAAATGCTATAACGCTGTTCCGTGGATTGTTTTTAAGAGGCTGTTGTATAAGTTCTATGAGGTCGTGCAGAACTTCTTCACCGTCGATAATAAGTCTGCCTTTAAAAAACCAGTGCCTTGAATGCTCACTGTTAGACTGGCTAAGGTCAAAACACTCTACATTTGTGGGGTTTCTCCCGATATCATTCACAAAGAGATTGTAATAATATTCCTTGTCCCACTCATCCAGCCCAAGTCCCATCTGAATGTTAATTTTTTCAATAGCCGGCTTCCCGTCTTCTATAAGCGGAATTTCGATCACCGGCTCAGGCCTTATTCCGGTTTGAAAAGTTTTAAGAGGCTCAGCATACAGACATGCGGTCATTCGGTCATGCACTTCATTAGTAAAGCTCTTGATCTGTTCCCTGCTCAACACAGCTGAAGTTTTTATAATATACCTGCAAGACCGTTCAATACGTCTTATTTTATTCAATCCGCACGCATTACATACTGCCACAGCATTTGTTGACCATGCAGTCGTAAAGTTCATCCTCGGACCAACTTCAATCAGATAGCCCTTGCTTTCAGTGTTCTGCATAAGAAAACTCCTGTCCGAAAAGTTGTCAGGTTCAAAAGTTTCTGACAGCAGCCAACTTAAAACAGACACTTCTTCTGAAGAGAGTGGGGCAACAGATTCTATATTGAAGCAGTATTCTGTTTCAATATACCTTATTTTAGGAGAAATCCTGGTACGGGTTGATGATAATAACTCATCACGTTTTGCTTCTGTCAGGGCAGGCATGCGATAGAAATGTGTTAAATTCATTGCGATATGCTCCAGCAGACAAGTTTTAGAAGATGCTATTTTAGCATTTTATGGTTTTTTGAGGCATGTACCTGAAAAATGCCCTTTTTTCAACTAAAGCCTGCCTCTTAAAAACCCGATAAGTAAATCAGGAAGATAAAAAATTGGAAAGGTCAGGCATGTATAATTATTTGATATTAGATGCACCTGAAAAGAAATTATACAAAGATTTTATGTCTTACCATAAGAATAGTGAAACTGACGATTATTATATTGTCTCTGTTAATGATCCGGAATTAATGGAATATCTGGAGGAGTTTTTAGAAAGAAGACTTAACTAACCATAAATCATTCAGTCACTTCCTTTATAGCCTCGGCAGTTATCTGCACGAGGCTTTTTGTTTCTGCAAGGGAAATATTTAAAGGCGGCATGATGACCACTATATTGCCAAGCGGTCTGATGAGAAGTCCTTTTTTTCTTGCCCTGCAACAGACCTTCAAACCGATTTTTTCTTTAAGAGAATAAACTTTCTTCGTCTTTTTATTCTTGACCAGTTCGATCCCTACCATGAAACCTCTCTGCCGTATTTCACCAACATGGAGAAAATTTTTTATCCTCTCAAGATTTCTTTCTAATAATAAAATCTTTTTTTGCATCTTTTGAACTGTTTTATCCCTTTTAAATATCTCAAGATTTGCAACCGCTGCCACACATGCAAGCTGATTGCCTGTGTATGTGTGCCCATGAAAGAAACTTTTCAAATCCTCGTATTTCCCCAGGAACTCCTTATATATATTGTCCGTAGTTAATGTAGCGGCAAGGGGCAGGTACCCTCCTGTAATCCCCTTGGCAAGGCATAGAATATCAGGGGAAATATTCTCATGTTCACAGGCAAACATTTTACCGGTTCTTCCAAAACCTGTGGCCACCTCATCCGCAATCAATAAAATGTTATACCTCTTACACAATCTTTTCACACCTTTTAAATATCCGGGCGGAGATGTAATCATTCCCCCGGCGCCCTGAACAAGCGGTTCAATGATAAACCCTGCAAGCTCTCTATGACGCTTTTTTATTATTCCTTCCATTTTTTCAAGACAAAAAAGTCTGCAGGAAGGATATTTTTTGCCCAGTTCACAGCGATAACAATACGGAGAGGGCGCACGGTAAGACTTAAAAAGAAGAGGGGAAAATATCTTGTGAAAAAGAGCAATTCCGCCTACACTGACCGCACCTATGGTATCCCCATGGTACGCATTATTAAGTGACAAAAAACTTTTTTTTCTTTTCCTGCCCCTGTGCTGCCAGTACTGAAAAGCCATTTTAAGGGCGATCTCAACCGCGGTTGACCCGCTGTCAGAATAAAACACCCTGGAAAGCCCCCTGGGAGATATTTTTACAAGCATTTCAGCCAGGGTTGCAGCAGCGGGATGCGTTAATCCAAGCAGGGTTGAGTGGCTTATACTTTTGATCTGTTCGGTTATAGCATTGTCTATTTCGCCCTTTTTGTGACCATGAACAGATACCCAGATTGAAGAAACGCCATCAAGGTACCATTTACCATAAACATCTTTCAGATAAGAACCTTTTCCTTCTGAGATGATAACCGGGTTCTCTCGATCCCATTCCTTCATCTGGGTGAAAGGATGCCATAGATATCTCTTGTCCAGCTTTTCAATTCTTCCCTTGTATGACCTAATACTCATTCAGAAAACGATCTCCTCTAATTTAGACCAAATACAGAAAAAATATTTAAATTTACAGGACTATGCTCCATTACATGCGTTAATGATATAATAAGCAAAACTTCTAATCAACTCTTGATTTTTAATTAATTAAGCAGGGTTTACAAGGTTAAACTGTCAAAGTTATAATTTGATCAATGAAAAAGAAATCATTTTTAATAATTGTCGTTATAGCACTAATTGCAGGCTATCTGGCTGGAAATCGTGTTGACATATTTTCAAAGAAACCATCTCAGCCGCCATATACATATAATATTCAAATTCCTAAATCCATTACCGGCGAAAGTACTGCATTTTCTGATGTAGTTAAAGTTATCAGCCCTGTAGTCGTAAATATCTCAACATCTATAACGTACACGAAAAAGGATGTAGCGCCTTTTTCGCATTTCTTTGACAGCCCATTCAAGGATTTTTATGAGCCACATGATATGCCAGGAAAATGGAAAGAAAATAACCGTGGATCAGGAGTTATAGTATCATCCGACGGATTCATCATTACCAACAATCATGTGGTAGAAAAAGCTGATGAAATAACCGTAACATTATATGATCACCAGAATTTCAAGGGTAAAATAGTCGGTACAGACCCAAAAACAGATCTTGCGATCATTAAGATCTCCGCTAAAGACCTTCCCGCAATACAATGGGGAAATTCCGATATCCTGCAGGTTGGTGAATTTGTTCTTGCCTTTGGAAATCCTTACAGTCTGGGACATACAGTAACAATGGGCATAGTTAGCGCAGTTGGCAGAGCAAATGTCGGAATAGCGGATTATGAAGATTTCATCCAGACAGATGCGGCTATTAATCCCGGGAATTCCGGCGGGCCGCTCGTAAACATCCAGGGAAAACTTATCGGAATAAATACAGCAATTTTTTCAAAGACAGGCGGGTACCAGGGAATCGGATTTGCTGTTCCAAGTAATATGGTCAAATCTGTAATGACCCAGCTTATTAAAAAAGGAAAAGTCACGAGAGGGTGGCTGGGGGTAACTATTCAAAATCTTTCTCCCGAACTTGCAAAGGAATTCGGCCTTAAAAAAGCTGCTGGAGCACTTATCACAGAAATATTTAAGGGAAGCCCTGCAGAAAAGGCGAATTTAAAAAGGGGAGATGTAATACTATCTGTAAATGGCAAGAATATAAAAAATGTCGAGTCCTTAAGAAACCTCGTTGCCCAGAGTAAGGTAGGGAGCAAGGCAAAACTTAATATTTTACGAGATAGTAAGAATATTGCGATAGATGTAACTATAGCAGAATTTCTTGTTCAGGCAATGACTCAAGAATCTGAAGAGGATTTTTCTCACGAAGAAAATGCTTTTGCCGGCTTTAGTGTTATGAATCTTACAAAAAACATAGCCAAACAGCTGGATATTTCAAAAAATGAAAGAGGGGTGGTAATAGTAAAAGTCGCGCCATTTAGTGTCTCGGAAGAAGCAGGCTTGAAAAAAGGTGATGTAATACAGGAAATCAATAAGAAAAAAATAGATGACTTAAATGATTTTAATAAAGTACTCAAGAATATAAGAGAAGGAGACACTGTCCTGCTTTTTGTGAACAGGAACGGAAGTAAGTTTTATATTACATTAACAGTATACTCATAAATTTAATAGTAAAAGGAAATCGAAATGGTACATAGAATAATATTTTTTCTAATATTTGTTGCAGGTGGTTATATTCTGGGATCTCGAGAGGAAGCAACAAATTATCAGGGAATCCTGTGGGGTGCAGGAGTCGGTATTATTGCCCTGATAATTGAATATGTTTTAACAATGATCGGCTTCGGTACTGTCATAGGGGGGATGGCCGGTTTAGCTATCGGCATTATGTTCGCAAAATTGATATATTTCCCTATAGAGAATGTTTTTACTAATATTGATGGAACCTATATCGGTGTTGTGTTTAATACTCTTTTTGGTTACAGTGGACTGCTGCTTGGAGCACGTGCAGGAAAAGATTTTACCTTATCAAACATTGTAAAGGCATTTAGAAGCAGGTCTGAAGAAGAACACTCCACTATAATCGATACAAGCGTAATTATTGACGGCAGAATCGTTGAAGTTTGTGATGCAGGGTTTCTTGAAGGAACGTTCATAATCCCCCCGTTCATACTCCACGATCTTTCC
>CAYPIT010000064.1:0-12016 GCA_964410825.1 uncultured Nitrospiraceae bacterium | reverse complement strand
GGAGCTCCAAATTTTTTGTCGAGGAGTGCATTTCTCCCCTTTGGTCCTAATGTTGCTTTTACTGCATCACTTAACGTCGTGATGCCATTCAATATTGATCTTCTGGCTTCTTCGCCAAATTGCAGCTGTTTTGCCATTTTGTCCTCCTTTTATTAACGACTAATTTATCTTTCTACTTACCTATCGTTCCAAGAATATCGTCTTCTCTGATTATGAGATACTCGTTATCATCAATGTTTATCTTTGAACCCGAGTATTTTTCAAACAGAACTACATCACCGACCTTGATTTCCATTTTCTGTAATTTCCCGTCGTCGGTTACTCGGCCGGGCCCAACAGCTATTACTTCACCCTTTTGTGGTTTTTCTTTTGCAGTATCCGGGATAAAAATTCCTCCGGAACTTTTTTCAGGCTCTTCAGAATATTGAACCAATAACCTGTCTCTCAATGGCTTAAACTTCATGGTCACTTCTCCTTTCTTTAGTGAATTATTAAATGTGAAAGTGGTTTAAAGAAATTGCTCGAAATAAAAGCAAGTTAGCACTCTCTGCAAACGAGTGCTAATATAATATTTAATGATTTTTTAGACAAGGCACTAAATTGACACCTCAGAGGCAAATAATGGCTAATATTGCCAATTATCTCCAATTAATGCAAAATAACGCATATTTTATACAAAAGCAAAATTATCAAGTTTAAAGTGATATCGGAGTAAAAGAAAGTGACATATTCAGAGCATCATCAGAGGGAATATTTCTTAAAATTTTTAAGAAACATCTTTATTGTCAAAATGCCGATAACAAAGCCGCCGATATGTGCAAACCAGGCAACACCTCCCTGAGTCGGAGATCCTTGACTGACAATTCCGTTAATAAACTGAATTACTATCCAGAATCCAATCACAAATACAGCGGGAAGCCTGACAACCTGAATGAAGAAACCGAGGAATATGAGAGTATGAACCCTGGCACGCGGGAACAATAATATATAAGCCCCGAGAATGCCTGATACAGCGCCACTAGCCCCTATCATGGGCGTCATCGAGCCAGGGCTGGCCAACGCATGGCTATATGCCGCGGTAATGCCGCACAACAGATAAAAAATAATAAATCTTACGTAGCCTAATTCATCCTCAATATTATTCCCGAAAATCCATAAATAAAGCATATTCGTACCTAGATGCAGGAGATTTCCGTGCATGAACATTGAAGTGAAAACCGTTGCGAATGGATGAATCGGCTGAACTTCCCTGAATGTTAAAAGAAAAGACGGTATCGCACCGTATGAATATACAATGTTCCGTGGATCTCCCGGATAAGATATTTGAAACAGGAAAATTACTGTATTAGCAACGATTAATGCGATAGTCAAAAAAGGGAATCTTCTCGTCGGGTTGTCGTCCTTAAAGGGAAACATGATAGATTAAAGATTAAAGATAAAAAATTAAAGATATAAAAAATTAAAGATAAAAGATAAAAATAAAATTAACAAATCTTTACATTTTGAAAAGCACTTTTAACTTTATATATTTTTTCATTTATTATAGCCCATATCTGTATATTTCACTTACATACAGATGTGACAAGACTTTCAATGTGTTATAATAACAACTCGGGGGCGACTGGCCTCGACGGGGGTTATGATCGTCAAGTTGCATGTCGTGGCGCTGTCACCACGTAAAAAGGCAGCACAAAACACAAACGCCAACACAGAACTGGCACTCGCTGCTTAATTAAGCGGCGCGCTTCTCTGAGAATGCCTGTGGCTCAGAACAAGCGTCGACAAGCAGGCTAGCCTGAAGGGATTTCCCTTGACCTTCCGGCGAAATTCAGAGGGATAGGATGAAGAAAAGCCCTCTTACCGGCGAGTCGGATTCCGAGATTCTAAAAGGTAAGATAAGCATGTAGATGCTTGGAAGTAATGCTTCCGGACCCGGGTTCGATTCCCGGCGCCTCCACCAACTATATTATTGTTCGAAACTTCCATCCCCGACCTGCCTGACGGCAGCCAGGCTTGATTGGGGAATCTAGTGTTTTCGATTATTATGGTTCCCCGTTTTTACGAGGACAAGTCTGGATTGTCCGGTCAAGCCGGACAATGACAGAAGCGCGGGGATGAATCCGGTCCGGAATCTGATTTTGGTGAAGGGGTAAAGGATTTTTTAAAAATGACGATAATATATCTGAATTAAGGAAATATATAAATTAAGGAGTTATCAAATGCCTCTGGGTAATGATTACTACAAGAAAGTTCTGGATAATCTATATGACGGGATTTATCTTTTGGATGAGAATAGAAATATTGTTTACTGGAATTCCGGGGCTGAGAAACATACAGGATACGGCCCTTTTGAAGTGATGAACAAATGCTGTGAAGATGTGCTAATGCATGTTGATAGTAAAGGGGTCCCGTTATGCAAAGAATCATGTCCCGTATTACAAACTATTACTGATGGCAATCTGCGTGAAGTCGAGGTATACCTTCAGCATAAAGAAGGGCACAGGGTCCCCGTATCCATGCGAATAGCCCCGATTAAAGATTCTGCTAACCAGGTTGTTGTTGCCGTAGAAATATTCAGTGATGGCTCTCCCAAATATACGATGCGTCAGATGATCGGTGAGCTTAAAACTCTGGCTTTGCTTGACCCTCTTTTGGAAGTCGGAAACAGGCGATATATCGAAATGCACATTAAAGGCAGGCTCGAGGAAATGGAGAGGTATGGCTGGCCTTTCGGTGTCCTCTTTGTGGATATAGATAATTTTAAAAGCATTAATGACAAGTATGGTCACAGCGTAGGAGACCGGGTATTGAAAATGGTTGGGAAGACAATGTCAAACAGTTTAAGGACATTTGACGTTTTAGGTAGATGGGGTGGAGAGGAATTCATTGTAATTATAGTCAATGTTGATGAGGAACATCTTCTTTCTGTGGCAGAGAGGCTTCGTGTTATGGTTCAGCAATCAAGTATTTCATTGGGCAAAGACTATGTTAGGGCTACTGTTTCAATAGGGGCGGCGCAAGCAATCAACGGTGATGATGCTGAGTCAATCCTGGACAGAGCGGATAAATTAATGTACAAAAGCAAAGAAGCTGGCAGGAATTGCACCACCTCAAATTCAGGTACAGAATTAGCTAAACGCAATTAGATATACGTAAACCGTAACTCCTAAACCGCTTAGAGACTTCCTGGAATTTTCCCATTTGCTATTTCCTGAATGTAGTACTTTTACAGTTCTGATAAAATAATAATAAAGTTCTTATGTGATGTTACTGTTTTGACCTAAACACAGGAGGGAAAATTATCAATGCAAAAAAATCATGAGCGGATACATATAGATGAAAAAAACCTCTGCGATCTCTGTATGACTGAGCTTCGAGGGATATATGTAGATCTTTCCCTGACAGAAAATGAGCTGGAGATCTTAACCAAGCCCAGGCATTCCTTCACTGTTCACTTTCCGGTGAAACTGGATTCCGGTAAGACAAAGATGTTTCTTGGTCACAGGGTTAGGTTCAATGATTCAAGGGGTCCTGCCAAGGGCGGTATCAGATTTCACCCTGAACTCACAGCAAACCATGTGAGTGACCTTGCGTTTCTGATGGCGCTTAAGTGTGCGGTTGTAAACATACCATTTGGCGGTGCCAAGGGTGGTGTTATGGTAGATCCACGGGAACTGAGTCGTGGAGAACTTGAGGCGGTAACCCGTGCATACATTCGTGCGATAGCAGACCTGATCGGTCCGTTCAAGGATATCCCGGCGCCTGATGTGTACACTGATGAGCAGATTATGGTCTGGATACTTGATGAATATGAGCGGATTCAGCGTGAGCATGTTCCTGCAGTAGTAACAGGAAAACCTCTTGAACTGGGTGGTTCCAGGGCTCGCAAATACTCAACTTCGCTCGGAGGGATTTATATCCTTGAGGAAGTTTTAAAAAAAATGGGGGCTAAAAATTCTGAAATACGCGTCGCTGTTCAGGGATTTGGAAATGTTGGAGAGAACGCTGCCCGCATTCTTTACGAAAGAGGATGCAGGGTTATTGCTGTCAGTGATTCCAAGGGGGGTATTTTGAACGAGGAAGGCCTGGATATATCGGAGGTCATAAAACACAAAAGTTCAACCAGAAAAATTAACGGATTTTCAGGCGCCAAAGACATAAACAATAAACAGTTACTGACGTGCGATTGTGATGTGCTGATTCCTGCTGCGTTGTCTGATCAGATCGACAAAGAAATTGCTGAGGAAATCAAAGCTCAAATCGTTTTAGAGCTTTCCAATGCCCCAACAACTACAGAAGCCGATGAAATACTATATGGCAGAAAGATCCAGTTAATTCCGGACATCCTTGCTAATGCGGGAGGAGTTGTAGTCAGTTATTTCGAGTGGATACAGAATCTGAATAATGATTACTGGGAAGAACAGAAAGTGCTTGAGAAGCTGAAAGCTACTATGATTTCTGCTTACAATGATGTGCATGCGCTTTGTCATGACATAGAATGCAGAATGAGAAATGCAGCATATCATCTCGCAATCAACCGTATCCTTCATGCAGAAAAACTGCGCGGGAACCTTTAAGGCATTGTAAGAATGAAAAATAAAGATAAAACAAAAGAGGAGCTATTGGAAGAGTTAGCTGAAAAGAAGCTGATAGCAGAAGAATTGCAAAAATCCTACGATAAACTGGAAAGGCGTGTTATTGAAAGAACAGAAGAACTGTCGAGGATTAACAAAGATTTAGAGATCGAAAATTTGAGTCGCAAATATGCAGAGAAGTTGGCGCATGGAGAGAAAAACAAGCTCAAGGCGGTTATTGATGCTATAGAATATGGACTTTCGATCCGGGACAGGGGATATAACATAATTTATCAAAATAATATTTTGAAAAATATATTTGGCGGATATGGAGAAAAATGCTACAAGGTTTACGAGGGCAAGGACAAAATTTGTAAAGGCTGCCCTGTCGAATTGGCTTATAAAGACGGTAAATCTCATTCATCTCAAAGAACAGTAACGATGCCATCAGGTGAAATCGGCTACTGGGAAAACACCGCCAGTCCAATAAGGAATTCAGAGGGAGAAATCGTGTCTTGCCTTGAGATAGCCAGAAACATAACTGAACAGAAAAAAATGGAACAGGATTTGATAGATAAAGAAAAACGATTTCGTGCTGTTGCCACTTCCACTACTGATCTTATCTGGGAAGGAGATGTTAGAGTTGACAGCTTGAAGTGGCACGGCGATATTGACAGCAAACTCGGGTATGACCAGGGGGAATTCCCCCGTACTATTTCAGGTCATATGGACAGCATTCATCCTGATGATCGGGACAGGCTTATTAAAGAGGTAGAGGAAGCGGTTGAAAAAGGGGGAGACTTTCATTCAGTCTATCGCATCAAATGCAAAGATGGGACATTTCGTTACTGGGATGAGCGGGGTAAGGCAACAGGTTTTCAGGACGGCAAAGCGGTTAAATGGACCGGATCGGTTACAGATGTTACTGATCGGATGAGAGCTGAAGATGATCTTATTGCGAGCGAGGCAAAATTCAAAAAACTTTCACAGGAATTCAATGCTTTGCTTGATGCTATACCTGATAGTTTAATCCTCCTGTCACCTGACCTGAAAATTCTCTGGTCAAATAGGGCATTTGATTCTAAAATCAGTGGAGAAGATTTTAATTTTAAAGGTCAGCATTGCTATAAATTATGCTGCAATATAGCTTCTCCCTGTAATAACTGTCCTGTTGTCAAGTGCTTTAAGTCAGGAAAGGAAGAAGCTACTCGGGTTGTGGATGTGGACGGTAAGATACTGGATAAAAGGGCGTTTCCGACATTTGATATGTCAGGAAATGTAAGGAATGTTATAGAAGTTGCGAGGGACATTACAGCTAAAGTCCGGATGGAAGAAGAGGCCAGGCTTATTCAGTCGCGATTGATTCAAGCCAATAAAATGACTTCCCTTGGCACTATTGTTTCGGGGGTTGCTCATGAAGTCAATAATCCAAACAGTTATATTTTGACCAATGCACAGATTTTTAATGAAATCTGGAAGGATTCGGTCGAAATCCTTAAAGAACATTATCGTGACAACAAAGAGTTAACCCTTGGAGGAATACCTTTTTCTGAACTTCTCGATGTCGCGCCCAAACTTATCAGCGGGATAAATGATGGTGCTGTCAGGATCAAAAAAATAGTTGACAGCCTGAAGAACTTTTCCCGGGCTGACAGGTCTGATTTGAGCAGTAAAGTTAATGTGAACAAAGTTGTAATGTCTGCGAGGTCGATCCTCGACAATCATATTGTAAAGCATGCCGATAAGTTCTTTGTCAATTGTGACGACAGTATTCCTCCTGTCAAGGGTAGTGCACAGCAACTCGAACAGGTAATTATCAACTTAATAATGAACGCTCTTCAATCCTTGCCGGAAAAGGAGTCAGGAATTTGGATATCAACATCTTATAATAAGAAATCCAGGATTGTAAGCATTAAAGTGAAAGATGAGGGGCGTGGTATGTCTGATGAGATTCTGGACAGAGTTATGGAACCCTTTTTTACAACCAAGCTTAATATGGGTGGCACAGGTCTCGGTCTCTCGATTTCATATACTATTATCAAGGACCACAAGGGTTCATTATTATTTAAATCTAAAGAAGGTAAGGGGACTGTTGTGACCATAAAACTGCCGGTCTACAGTTGAAAGGAATAAAATGAGCAACGTCAATTTACCTGTAATCCTGGTGGACGATGAGAAGCAGATTTTGCTTAGCTATAAAGTAATACTGTGTTCGGAAGGGATAAAAAATGTGGTTACGATTGATGATAGCCGCAAGGTAATGTCAGTTCTCAGGACCATTAATGGGGCTGTAGTTGTTCTTGACCTGAATATGCCCCATATTTCGGGTATTAAATTGCTGGATAAGATCAGCCATGAATTTGAAAATGTTTCCGTTATTATCGTAACAGCAATAAATGATTTAGAAAATGCTGTGGAGTGCATGAAACGAGGAGCTATAGATTACCTTGTTAAACCGATTGAGAATAACCGTTTAATATCCTGTATCAAAAAAACGCTTGAGTTGAGAGGTCTGCGAGATGAGGTATCATCACTGAGACACCATATAACTTCTCTCAGGCGGCATCTTCTCACCGATAAACTTGAGCATCAGGCTGCTTTTGCATCCATTCTCACTAACAGTAAAAAAATGATGGCTGTTTTCCATTATGTAGAAAGCGTTGCGGAATCTTCGGAGCCGGTCCTGATTACTGGCGAGACAGGTGTAGGAAAGGAACTGATCGCAAAGGCAATTCATGAGATAAGTAAAGTTGAGGGTGAATTTGTCGCAGTAAATGTAGCTGGGTTGGATGACAACATGTTTTCAGATACACTGTTTGGTCATAAAAAAGGTGCATTCACAGGTGCAGACAGAGATCGTGAGGGTCTTATTGTCAAGGCTAATGAAGGAACACTGCTTCTCGATGAAATAGGTGACTTGAGTGAGTCATCACAGGTCAAGCTTTTGCGACTGTTAGAGGAAGGGGTATATTATTCTCTTGGTTCAGACAGTGCTGAGACAAGTCATACCCGCATCATTACTTCTACGAATCGCGATCTGAGGGAAGAGATTTCAGATAGAAAGTTTCGTAAAGATCTTTATTACCGTCTTGCTGCCATTCAGGTACAGATTCCTCCTTTGCGGGAACGTATTAAGGATATCCCGATTCTTCTTAATCAATTTCTTGAAGAGTCTGCATTATCACTGAATAAAACTGTGCCCTCGATTCCAGCGGAACTTATAACATTGCTTTCGACTTATTATTTTTCCGGCAATGTCCGTGAGCTAAAAGCGATGGTGTTTGATGCTGTTGCACATCATAAGTCCGGCGTAATGTCTCTGAACAGATTTAAGGATTTTATAAAGAACAAAGTGAAAAATGTTAATACCGCTTCTTCAGATCCTGAAAAAGGGGCAGACTCGGTGTTAGACCTTTCCGGCCCGTTTCCAACTATTAAAGAAGTCACAGAGTACCTGGTGAATGAGGCTATGAAGCGGTCCGGTGGCAATCAGGGAATAGCAGCGTCTCTACTCGGCATCAGTCGACAGGCCCTTAACCAGCGTTTAAAGAAGTAAATTTTCTCTTATAAACCCTGCCGGAAAGGGTGCAATTTTTTTTGCAAGCCAAATATCTCGTATATTATATATTTTTTCAATATTATTATTGGGTTACTGGTTTCATTAAATGCTTCTGTGTAAAAATCTATTGCACCCCTTTACTCTGACACACAATTTCACTGTTAATCAGTATTCCTTTGATTATAAAGAATAATTTATGTCATTTGTAATCTTCTAACTTGAAGGAATGATATTTGCGAATATAATATCAACAGATGAACTAATTACGTTGTTCGGGGATACATATCATGCTGCATGCTGCAGAAAAAAGAATGTATGAAAGAATATCGTCAGATTTGCGGTCAATATTTAATCATGAAAATGTATTCCATTCGGGAACAATCATGGATCTTTCAATGAAAGGTATGTTTATTAAAACAAAGGATATAATCCCGGTTGATTCGGTTATCGCGGTAATTATGCATACAGGCAAAGAACTTTTTCAGATCTTTGCAAAGGTTAAACGGTTAAATCGAACAACGGAACATTATGACGGGATGGGAATCGATATTATAAGTTCGAATGCTATTTATTTGAAATATGTAAATAGTTTGAGAGAGGTTTATGGGTATTGAATTGATTAAGAAAGCAAAAGTTTTATTATTGTTGTTTTGCGGGATTCAGGCGTTTCAGGAGAAATAGAAAAGGGTAAAGTGGGGGGTAACCTTTTTTTGAAAAGGGGAAGCTGTCTGTGGCTGCTTCCCCTTTTATTTGATTAGCTGACAGCATTTGAGTGCAGCCGTCTTCATTTGTCAACATGTCTCTTTGATTAAATGCCACCATTCTGTTGCCATGCCTGTTGACAATTATTTTTTCGAATGGTAAGATTCAGATGAAGTTTCGGAAGTTTTTGTACAAGGCCAGACCTCAAAGACTTTTGCTTTGTGGTCTTTTTTTTATCAAAATTCAGGTCGTTCTGATGCTTTAGTTTTATATGTAAGGAGGAAAAGCAATGATAGAAGGAACAGTAAAATGGTTCAATGAATCCAAGGGCTTCGGTTTTATCTCAAGAGATAATGGCGATGATGTATTCGTTCATTATTCTTCAATAGCCGGTAATGGATTCAAGTCACTTTTCGAAGGTGATTCTGTAACTTTTGATCTGGAAGACGGTTCAAAGGGTCCTAAAGCAGTAAACGTAGTTAAACTGTAATCAACCGCGTAAGTCTCCCGGCAGGTCCGGGGGACTTACCTTTTTCATCTACATTAATATCAAAGAGACATCCCTCTCACGATCATTAATTTTTTAAAATTTATTTTGTGGGTTTTTCTGTGATCTCCTCTCCGATTTTTGGTTTTCCTATTGGCAAATTACTTGTTTTAGGATATAGTTTAAATAGTGTTTGTCCATAAATTCAATTATTGTCATTGTCCGGCTTGACCGGACAATCCATACATGTACTCGTGAAAACATGGAACCGTAATATATAACCACTGGATTCCCCGATCAAGTCGGGGAATGACAGAATATACAAGTCTATAGTTTATGGACAGACTTTAAATAGCAGTATTTAATTGCAGGGCAGATTTAAGATTTTATTGAAATTTAAACAGCTATCAATTACAAACATAATAAACAAGGGGTAAGCTATGGCAATATCAGAACATAATAATTCTGAGGAAAAACCTGGAAAGGAAGCGGACATTTACCGTGACATTGTGGTTTCGACCAACACACTCATATGGCGGACCGATACTGAGGGTAGGTTTACTTTTCTTAATCCTGCGTGGGAAAAGAATTCGGGTTTTATGGTTGAAGAAATGATTGGTAAGCCTTTTTCAGAATTCCAGGTACCTGAGGCGTCGGAACATTATATTAACGCATTCAGAAACTGTCTTATCGGTGAGTCTATAATCGGACACGAGACAACTTATTTTTCAAGGAGCGGTGAGGAAATCCATCTCACTATCAATATGATTCCATTGTATGACAGTAGCGGTACTTTAAACGGCACTCAGGGCACTGCTCATGACGTTACCGAAGAGAGGCATGCTGACAAACTGCTTCAATATATAAGCGCCAAGGATGCACTTACCGGTTTATATAATCTCCATACTTTCTTAAGTATGACCGAGCAGCAGATAAAGACGGCCAACAGGGAAAATAAAAAACTATTAATCATATATGCCGGGGTGGATAAGATGAATTCCATAAATAAAATCCACAGCCGCGAGACCGGTGATCAGGTGCTTATTGACACTGCAGACATTCTAAGAAAGACTTTTCGTGAGACTGATCTCCTTGCCCGAACAGGAGGGGATGAATTTGTTATCTCCACTCTTGTATCCACCGAAAACACAGAAGAAATAGTCATGATTCGTCTGCAGGACAACATAGACAAGTATAATGTAGATAAGAGCGGTTCACTTAAATTATTGCTCAGTTTCGGCACTGCTTTCTATAACCCTGAACACCCCGTTCCTATAGAGAAAGTGCTGTCTGATGCGGATGCGATGATGCACGAAAATAAATGAAGTAGCAGTATAATTCTTTTTTGACATCTTCAGTTCAAAAACGCTAAAGTTAGTTGGCGTTCACCATGGATAATCAAAGTAATGGATAGAATTATGTCGAAACATCAAATAAGGACCCTAAATAATATTGCAAGCGTGGGACTTGATCTGTTAGGGGCTGAGTATGCTGTGAGTGCCGATGCACAGGATCCAGCCGGGATCCTTGTTCGGAGTGCTCCTGTTGATACGGATAACTTCCCTTCTCTTCTGGCTGTGGCGCGGGCCGGTGCCGGGATTAATAATATTACGGTGAAAAAGGCAACAGAAAAGGGTATCTGTGTTTTTAACACACCGGGAGCCAATGCTAATGCTGTTGCTGAACTGGTTTTTATTATGCTGGGAATCAGTGCAAGAAATATTCACCTGGGGATCGAGTTTTGCAGAGGTTTGACCGGATTAAGCGATTCAGAGGTTACTGAACAAATTGAGTCCAGGAAGTCGGATTTTCGCGGTTTTGAACTGGCCGGTAAGACGCTGGGCGTACTTGGCCTTGGCAATATAGGAATACGTGTCGCAAATGGTGGTATACAACGAAAGATGCAGGTTAAAGGTTTTGATCCTTTCCCGGCCCTGGAGAATATTCATCACCTATCTGCAGAAGTATCTCTTGCCAGGAGTCTACGTGAAGTTGTGGAACAGGCGAACATATTAACACTTCATATACCTTTTAGCAAAAAGCTCGGGAATTTCATAAATGCCGATGTTTTGAAACGTTTGCCTCCTGGAAGCATACTTGTTAATTATGCCCGTGGTCCACTGGTTGATGAAACCGTTGTTCTGGAAGCTCTGAACAGTGGACAGATGGCAGGTTATATTACTGATTTTCCTACGGCCGCAATGCTTATCCATCCAAAGGTTATTGCCTCACCACACCTCGGGGCAAGCACCGAAGAATCTGAGGAGCAGTGTGCATGTATGGCTGTGCGGGAGCTCAGGGATTATTTTGAATACGGTACGGTTACTCATAGTGTGAATTTCCCGACAGTCGAGTCGATTCCTTCAGATAATGTCTATACTCGACTGATCATGATCAATCGGGATGTCCCGGGCATGATCGGTTTTGCTTCACAGAAGATCGGTGACAGTGGTATTAATATCTCAAGTTATCTAAATGAAAGTAACGGTGCTGTTGGATATAACATTATAGATCTGGAGTCGCCGGTTCCCGATAATATTGTAAATGAAATAGCTGCTCACAAAGATGTTGTTCGCACGCGAACGATCGTATTTAAAGATAAAAAATAGTGGTGTTTGCTTATATTTTTAAAGCAATTTAGTTAAATTGAATATTGAAAGAGTAACAACAATATCTGAAAAGGCAGCTAAAATA
>CAYPIT010000063.1:0-12094 GCA_964410825.1 uncultured Nitrospiraceae bacterium | reverse complement strand
GCTCGTTTAAACGCTTTCTTACTCATTTGAAGTGCTGCTTTTATTGCTTCAGGGGTCGAACGATCATGTAGTTGTAATTGTCCTTGATTTTTTTCCAATGCTGAAAGTATGACCCTTTTGTCATGGTCAATCCCTTCTATGCCGGAATGTTTTAATCCTAAATCAATCTTTCCGTCTTCCCGAACACTTTTTACAAACGCTTCCAGCAAATCACCAGCACCAACCGGTGTGAATACTTCGTTTTCGAAAAGAAGCCCCTCGAAGGCATCGTTTACAAGTATTTTAAATCCCAGAGGAGTGTTCTTTATTACCAATGCTTTTACTTTTTGCATTGGACTTAGATCAGATGCTGGCCTGAAAAAAGCGCCAATTTTGCTAACACCAATTAACCGGTTAGTCCGATAGTCCATTACGATTTTTACAACGTAATTTTTTCCAATCTCCATTACTTCCTCCATTTCGGAGTTTGGTACCAGGAGTTGCTTATCCAATCCCCAGTCCAGAAAGGCCCCGAATGAAGTCTTGTCGACTACCATTAGGGCCACAAAATCACCGAGTACACCCTTCGGCTGCTGTGTCGTGGCTACGGGCCTGTCTTCAGAATCGGTATACAAAAAAACTTTCGTCACAGAACCAGGGCTCATTGAATCAGTTACAAACTTTTTTGGAAGCAAAATATCATCTCCATTCAAGTCAAGGATAGCACCATGATCAATCAATCGTTTGACAACCAGCTCATTCATATTGCCGATTCCCGTGGATTCATGGTGAATATTTCTTGTCCATTTCATGGTGCAAATGTAAAGTATAAATCAGCCCTCGACAGGGCTTAATATCTACTCATTGTTTAGTTTTGAGGAAAGATTTTTTATGCATATTGCGATTTCAGGGAACATTGGGTCTGGTAAAACGACCCTTTGTCAAATGCTGTCCAAACACTATAATTGGCAGCCTGAGTTTGAGTCAGTGGACAATAACCCTTATCTCAAGGATTTTTATCACAATATGGGCCGTTGGGCATTTCATCTTCAAATATATTTTCTATCGCAACTTCGATCCCCATGTCAGCAGCCCTGCTGTTGACCGGTTTCCAGGTCTGAAGGCTGCCTTCCAGCCATATATCCACCCTGTTATCATACTTCCACCTATCATATCCCGAATGAAATACAATGACCCTTGGCATCAGTATTTCAGCAATATCCAGGAGGTCAAAGAACCTCTTCATAGTTACTTCCCTTACTTTTAAATCGACCGCGCCGGGGGACAGGTCCATAAAAGGGGCATGCATAGATAGCTGTGGCTTATAGTCGAGCTTTTTCTTAAGATCAGCTATATCGTCCTTAACAAGACTGTCCACGGTTCTTGAACCAAAGTATATTTCGAGGTTCAATCTCTCATCTTTAATAAAAGCAAGATACTGGCCTATCGACTCATACGGTACATGGACATGCGGCTTTGATGAAGGCAGGTCGTTCTGCAAGGAGTTCATTATGCTTTAACAGTTTTTTTCTTTGTCCCGGTCTTATTATCGGATTTTTTGTCCTTCTTTTTTGTGGAAGAATCTGCAGGCTTTTTGGCCTCCATCGCCTTTTTCCTGTCAGCAGAGGGATAATCCGTTACATACCAACCGGAACCTTTCAGCACGAATGAAGTGTTTGTTATCAGTTTTTTTAATTCTCCTCCACAGGAACTGCACTTTGATAAGGGAGCATCACTAATTTTTTGCATTACCTCGAATTTTTCACTACATTTTGTGCATTGATATTCATATACAGGCATAAATCTACCTCCGACAACTACCTGATAACCTATTAGTCATTATAAGATATTCAAACAGGCACGTCATGATGAGTTTTTGATAATTGCTATCCTTTGAAAGCTGCAGTAATTATTAAATATATCATATACTTTCATTTCTTGACAAGTTTGGGTACTTATCCACCACATTATTCATAAATATCCTGAATCAAGGCAGGCATTAAAATGAATTTAATCTGAAGCAGATTAATCAGTGGTATTGATCAGGATTCGTGACTTAAGATTTCCTTAATCTTATTTTTAAGTTCTTCAAAATCAGAGGACTTTGTAACATAGTGGTCAGCAGCAACTGCCGAGAAATCACTTTTATAAACACTGTAAGCCGAGCATATTATCACAGGAAGGTCATACTCAATTTCTCTGATTTTTCTCAATATGATCAGGCCGTCTTCACCCGGCATTTTAATGTCCAGTGTCACCAGGTCAGGTCTTTCGGCCTGGATCATCTCGAGAGCCAATGCTCCACTTCCCGCGGTCACAACATCATATCCTTCATCTGTCAGTTCTTCCACAAGCAATAATCTGATATTCTTTTCATCATCGACTACAAGAACCTTCTTTCTCAATTTACATATCCCCCTTTTTTTCACTCTGCCAGTGTTCAACGAGATATGGTTTTAATTTTTCGAAATAAGAACACTGCTGAGTAATTACTTCTTCAGCCTGGTGAGAATCGAGGTTTTGAGTCCTGCGCACAAACGAAGCGGTCATCGCGTAGTAAATCGGCACCAGTGCTTCTATAATTTCTGCCGGATCCATTCCATCTGTACGTAAATTATAGGCTATCATGAAATCATAGAGAGATTTGATCCATAAGTCCGCAGGCATTTCAAAGAGAGCAGTGTCGGCCTTAGAGACTTCTTCCAGTTTCTGACAATTTTCAGCTGCCAACACTTTCCTCCATACAGGCATGTACTTTGGCACACTATCAGAGAATTTATTGATCATGTTGCTGATATCTATATTAATCGGTGTTGGTGCAAATTCAGATGCAAACCCGAAAACAGCAGTAGGCTTGCTCCCCTTAACACGAAACCAGCTGTCCATGTATATATTCATCAGGCTGAAAATAGTGCCAACAACCTGTTTAAACATCGGGCTCAGGTCTTTGCCGGGGTCCTTTTCGTCATGGATTTTTGCGCCAAGAAAAGACTGACATATTTTGAAATTTTCACAGATCGCCACAGTTGTCATCCAAATGTCGATACCAAATCTTGCGATATCAGTTTCCCAGACATCCTTTGAAAGGAGGCTTTCTATCAGTTCCAGAGAAAACCCGAAATCCCCTCCTATAGGCTGTCTTACACGTCTTCCATACAGCGCCCAGGTAAGAGGAAAGGCTATCATATTGGTAATGGTCCCGTCGTACTTATGACGGCTGTAATAAGGAGCAACAAATCCAAATGCTTTATAGATAATGGGAGCAATCAGCAACTCTATCCATTCGGGCGATATGCTCCTTAAATCAGCGTCAAGCATACACCCTGCTTTGACATTAAGGATTTTGGCAGCTTCAAAAATAGCCTTAACAGCGGTACCCTTTCCTGAAGTGCCACGATATTTTGTAACCAGGACTTCTGTTTCAAACTCAGGTTTTGCTATAAATGAGTTCTCAAAGTACTGTTTGTCCTTCAGACCGTTAACTGCATTCCATGTTTCTTCATGATCTCCCCCCTCCGAAATCAATATCACGCTTTTTCTGTTTGGGAAATATTTGGCAAGCCCGAGATCAGCAGCTTTTATAACGCGCCCGATAGAGTCCGCATTGTTGTAACTCGGGATTCCTATGATTATATCCACATGCTTTAGATGATGTAAATGTTCCTGAGCAGGATAATCCACTGCAAGTTGCTGATTTATCAACGGAGATTCACTGAGGTTCAAGGCAATAGTTCCTTTCTATAGATTTGCATTTGTAATAGTCTACACATTCACGAAGGAAAATGCATCGGCAAAACTACTGCTTAATCCGCCACAGAAAGTATAACCCTGAATAACGTACCCTCTCCTTCCCTGCTTTCGACCTCTATACTGCCGCCGTGGGATATGATAATCTTCTGGACAAAAGCCAGACCAAAACCGGTGCCTTTTTCTTTGGTTGTATAAAAGGGGAGAAATATTTTTTGCCTGATATCTTCAGGCATACCACAACCAGTATCCTTAAAATCTATCTCAGCCCTATCCTGTCTGCAGGTTAATCCAACTTCGAGAGAGCCTCCATCAGGCATCGCCTCGACAGCATTGAGAATAATGTTTGTCACAGCCTGTCTGAATAGTACTTCATCAGCCTTAACATGAATGTCGTTATCGATGTTCACAGTCACTTTTATAAGATCACTTTCGCCGATCACCGAACCTACAGTCTCCTGTATGATGCCGCTAACATTGATGCTACCCATGTTAAGGTCAGAAGGCTTCGCAAATGCAAGCAGCTCAGAAATAATCTTGTCCATATTTTGTATCTCTGCCGCAATTGAGTTCACTGTAGGCTTGCATGCGGGATCAACTTTTTTGTTGAGAAGATTAGCATAACCTGATATTACAGACATCGAGTTTCTGAGTTCATGCGCGATTCCTGCGGACATTTCACCGAGCTGGCTCAACCTCTTCTTCATTTCTACCTGAGACTGAAGCATCTTTATGTCCGTTAAATCTGTAAACACAAATATCAGACCAATTTTCTCACCTGCACTATTTATTAACTCTGAGCTTGTAATGCCAAGCCAGATATGTTTCTTATCACATGTAATATATGGATATTCTCCTCTTAAAACTGTCTTATGATCCTTCATGAGAGTTGTCAGAGGCTCTGCAAACACTTCATTAAAATGCCTGCCCAGCAGATCCACTGCCTCAATCCCCAATATGCGTTCCGCAGCCTGATTTATGCTTTTAATCTTCATCGAACTGTCTATACTTATAACTCCGCTTGGCACGCTCTGAAGAACATTTTCATTATATGCTTCGATTCTTGACGCCTTTTCCTCGGCAAAGGCCTTTAATTCCTCAAGCTCTTTTTCTTTAGCTTTCAGCTTCCCTACAAGATCCTGAAAAGTGTCAACAACAAATTCAACCTGAGAAACGTCTTTAGTGTCTGTTGATGTCTTGAGTGTTTTTTTCTGCTTTGAGAAAAAATGCTTTATAGAAAGAACCGCGATCGCGATAAGTGAGATAAATACAATCCCCATAATATATGGCTTGCCATTGTCGGAAAGGCCCGGGACTAACATAACCCCTACAGCAAATCCAAAAGATAAAAATACTAAAAGAAGCCACACTCTGTTAGAAGAATTATCAGGCATAGAGATACCAGTACAAAATATCCTGCCCCCATAAGAGGCTTATAACGGCTCCGACCGCGAGATACGGTCCGAACGGTATTTTCGATCCCCACTCTCTTCCTTTTATTGCTATCAGAGAAACTCCGATAGCCGAGCCAACGAGACTTCCGACGAACGTTGTGAGAATTATACCCTTCCAGCCAAGGATGCCTCCCATCATCGCCATCATTTTTATATCCCCGCCTCCCATCGCCTCCTTCTTCAGTATAGCCTTACCAAGTTTAGCTATGAGATAGAAAGATCCCCCTCCCGCAATGCAGCCTATGACTGAATCCTGGTAGCCCAGCAAATCAACCCGCGAAAAAGGATCCGGAAGAATGACAGAACCGAGGATCAGGGCAAGAGGAATTCCTGGCAGAGTGATGCTGTCCGGAATAATCTGATGATCAAGGTCGATGAAAAATATAACTATCAGGCTTGAAACAAAAACAAAATAAACCGGTATAGTCCATGTATTATCAAAACCAAACCTGTTCAATATCCCGATATATAAAATCGCATTGAGCAATTCAACAACAGGATATCTGATCGACAGTTTTGACTTACAGTATCTGCACCTGCCTCCAAGCAGTAAAAAACTTAATACCGGAATATTATCATAGAACCTGATCTGCTCTGAACATGATGTACATCGTGAAGAGGGGAATACAATTGATTTGCCTTGAGGCATGCGGTATATGCACACATTAAGAAATGAACCTATAATTAAGCCAAGGGCAAAAATGAATGAATAAATGATCATTCGGGCAGTTTATTAATATTCTTTGCCTGTTTTCCGTAATCCTTTACCGCATCTCTTAAATCCTTCACTTCATGAAGCGCCTGCTGAACAATAAAATCCTGATATACCTCTTTCTCTCCCTTTTCTTTTAATTCAATGACCCTCTTCCCGATATCCCTGTATAAGTCATCTATTTTGCTCTCCAGCTTACTGCTTTCATAAAGAAGTTTTACAACTGACGTCTCGGCCTTTGTCCTTTCAGCAACAAAAGTAGCGATCCACTTGACACGCATCAGACCGGTACTGAAACTGTCTTTGACCTTGTTTATCATATTCCCCTCCTCAAGAAATCAAATATTAAATATATAAGATTCAATATGTAAATTAAAATTCAAATATTTTTTAAAATAAAGCTGATTATACAACTTTTCATCAAATTCATTTTTGATTTTTCCTGGTGGATTCCCCGATCAAGTCGGGGAATGACTTGATTAGGATTCAACTCTTAACCAATTCTAATCTACCCATCCATTTTCTATTTAATGTCTCTTTGAGCAACCGGTATTTGCTGAGATCAGGGTCTGCATCAATCAGGTTAAATGCCTCTTTTCTGGATATTTCAAGCACCCCGATGTCCCTCAGTATATTGGCAATTTTCAAATAAGGAATCCCGGACTGGCGAGTGCCAAAAAAATCTCCAGGTCCTCTTATCGAAAGATCTTCCTCCGCAATCTTAAACCCATCCCCGGTTGATTCCATCGCTTTCAGCCGTCTTTTCGCCTCATCACTGAAAGGAGGATAGGCCATAAGGAGACAGTGCGAATCATAACCTCCCCTTCCTATTCTGCCCCTTAGTTGATGAAGCTGTGCAAGGCCAAACCTCTCAGAATGGACTATTAGCATAAGAGATGCGTTAGGCACATCTATGCCGACTTCGATCACGGTTGTCGCGACAAGTATGTCGATCTCTCCTGATTTGAAACGGGCCATAATACTTTCCCTTTCTCTATGATGAATCTTTCCGTGAACAAGACCAACATTTCTCTCAGGAAAAATCTTTTTAAACGCCCCGGCCCCGTCAATGGCAGACTTAAGGTCCAGCTTCTCGGATTCTTCAATAAGGGGATATACTATATAAACCTGTCTTCCCTTTGACAACTCTCTTTCTATCAAGGCATATAGTCTGTCTTTTTGTGACGGGAAGAATGTTTTTGTAGTTATCGGCTTACGTCCGGCAGGCAGCTCATCGATAATCGAAATGTCCAGGTCTCCATACAGTGTCATTGCAAGGGTCCTCGGAATCGGGGTTGCGGTCATAATTAAAATATCAGGATTTAATCCTTTACGCCTTAGTGCTGCCCTCTGAACAACACCGAACCTGTGCTGCTCATCTATTACTGCCAGACCCAGGTTCCTGAATGTTACATGTTCCTGAATAAGAGCATGAGTGCCCATGATAATATGGGCCGTTCCCCCTGAAATATCTTCAACAGTGTTATTTTTACTGCTGGAAGTAAGCAGCACCAAATTCAGTCCGAGAGATTCAACCAGTTTGTGTATATTGATAAAATGCTGCTCAGCAAGAAGTTCTGTAGGTGCCATCAGACATGCCTGATAACCATTGTCAACAGCAATCAGCATCGATAGAAGTGCAATAACCGTTTTACCGCAACCCACATCACCATGCACCAGCCTGTTCATCGGAAGGGCGCTCTTCATATCCATTCTTATATGGTCAAAAACACGTTTCTGTGCGCTGGTCAGTTCAAAAGGCAGTGTTTTAAGAAACTTGCTGTCCAGAACCCCATTATGCTTGAAACTGATGCCCTTTTCTGTCTTTTCTCTTCTTTTCAACAATGCAAGGCCAAGTTCCAGTAAAAAAAACTCATCAAAAATAAGACGTCTGTGAGCAGGGCTTGAACCGTTATTGAGAGAATTCAGATCATTTATCCCTTCAGGGAAATGGGCTTCTTTAACAGACCACTTTAGTGGTCTTAATCCGTTTCTCTTAAGGATATCTTCAGGCATATAATCTTCTATAACAAAAAAATATGAATCTATCGTATTGAACATAAGTGTACGGATCTGTTTCGGTGAAATACCCTCTGTCGCTTTATAGACAGGCACAATCCTTGAAGTATGAACATATCTGTCCTCAGTCCCGATCTGTTCAAAATCAGGGTTCTCCATTTCGAGTCCTACACCAGTATATGAACTGCCCTTCACTACCCCGCTCAAAATTACTTTCTGCCCTTTTTTGAAATATCTCTTCAGGTATGGCTGATTAAACCATTTAGACTTAAGTACGCCTGTTTCGTCAGTAACAGACAACTCAAATATCTTCATTCTCTTTCTTGGAGTTGTTATAACTTCAGCTGACACAACCTCACCAACAGTGGTCTCATGGCTTCCATAATTCAGGTTGCAGATTTTTTTCAGATTTTTTCTGTCTTCATAGCGCCACGGGAAGCAAAAGAGAATATCATTAATGGTTTTGATACCGAGTCTTTCGAGCATCCTGGCGCGGGCAGGACCGACCCCTTTTACATACTGGACAGGGGTATCTTTAGTTATCCGGGGGTTAAATTTTGAAGTTTTGGTGCTGGTGAGATTATTGACCTTGTTGTTCATCCTCAGAGGCTTGGTCCTCTTCACCCGATTCACTCTCATCCTGAAGCTCATCGAGCTGCATTTCAATCTCGCCCTTCCTCATTTTGTTATATTCCGATTCACTGATTATATCTATATCCCAGCCGGTAAGTTTCATTGCCAGCCTGACATTCTGACCTCTCTTGCCGATAGCTATCGATAACTGCTGGTCACTGACAACAACCATCGCAGACTTTTCTTCCTCATTAATTCCCAGACTCTCGACAACAGCAGGACTCAAAGCTTTCGCTATTAACACCCGTGGCTCATCTGTCCAGGGAATAATATCGATCCTTTCACCTCTTAATTCCCTGACAATCGACTGTACGCGAGTACCTTTCATTCCCACGCATGCACCAACCGGATCAACCATTGAATTCTTCGAGGTAACAGTCAGTTTAGTTCTGTCACCTGCCTCTCTGACTATATTTTTTATAACTACCATACCCTCATAGATCTCGGGTATTTCCATCTTGAAAAGTTCCGCAACAAAGTTAGCGTGCGTCCTGGACAGGAGAATTACAGGACCTCGCGGAGTGACCTTCACCTCCTCAATATAAGACCTTACTGTTTCACCCCTTTTCAGGGTTTCGGTCGGGAGTGTTGATTTGACCGGAAGCATCGCCTCCGCCCTCCCCAGCGCAATATAGTAACAACCTTTTTCCCTGCGGATCACTACTCCGTTAACGATATCTCCTCCCCTGTCCTTATATTCCTCGAAGATCGCCTCCTTTTCAGCCTCCCTCACCCTCTGAAACAGAACCTGCTTTGCGGTCTGGGCAGCAATCCTGCCGAAATTTTCGATCGAAATGGCTGACTCTACAGAGTCTCCAACAGCCTTCGTTGAATCTATAGTCCTGGCTTCCTTAAGAGATGTTTCTTCCATAGGATTTGTGACCTTTTTCACAACCGTCTTTAGCGCACTCATCGAGATTTCACCTGAAGTTGAATCAATTGATATATTAATTTCAGCATCAATGCCATGTTTTTTTCTCACCGCGGATAAAAGAGCGGCTTCAAGAGTACCAAGAATCGATTCCTTAGGAATTCCCCGTTCCTTGCTCATCTGCTCAATTATATGAATTAGATCCCGGTTCATCTCTCTACACCTCCACTTCCAGCCTTGCCCTCGATATATTTTTATATGGTATTGTAATTTTCTTGTCTTTCTGTAAAACAAGCATTACATCTTCATCGGTAGCACCCTCTATATTCCCGATAAAGAATGTCTGTTTATCCACAGGCTCATTTGTGACCACCCTGATCTTCTTCCCTGAAAAACGCATGAAATCGCGCGGTTTCCTGAGGGGCCTGTCCAAACCCGGAGAAGATACCTCCAGAACATATGAACCGGGGACAGGGTCTTCAACATCAAGCACCGTCTCTATTTCACGGCTTACTCTCTCACAATCATCTATGCTGACTCCGCCGTGCTTTTCGATATAGATCCTCAAAAGAATCTTCCCTTTCATTCTGCCCAGTTCGATGTCATCAAGTTCAACTCCCATCAAATCTATCACAGGCTCGATCAATTCCCTTATTTTTTCTGCAAGTTCTTCAAGTTTCATATTATCCACCTAAAAAACAAAAGAGTGGGCAGACCCACTCTCATTTCTACATCAAGGTATGATAAAAAAACTATAATCAGAATAGCACTTTTGTCACAAAAACACAAGACAATATAAAATACTCTGGTTTTTCAGTCGCCCATCACTGAATTTCCTTCTATTTAACACAGCAGCCAGCATTCTTCAAATGATTGCTTTAATCTTCAAGTCAATAATGTCGCTTCAAGCAAAAAAACAACATTTCATCATATTATCGATAAGGTGTGGTGGATTGCAGATTAATGATTAACATTCTGTAATTATTAACATTTGATATGTTTGATAAAAGTAAAACTTTCTTTTGCAGAAAATTGTTAAATCAATATAAATGCTAAATATTTAGTATGTGTTATCCGAATATATATTAGAGGCGGATTGTGATGAGGATTAGGGGGAAGTTAAATTTAAGTTTGGGAACTCAAATAACGCAGCATTTCAGGATTTAAACACTGGTCAGTTCCTGGACAGTATAAAAATGAAAAATGAAGAAAAGGTTATAGAACCAAAAACCGAAATTGATGGCTACTTTATTTTCAATTCTTATTTTGAACCCCTGCAATGGACTTTAAGTTATGTTATCCCAAATAAAGTATATTTTGAGGGACTGGTCAAACTGCAAAGCAGGATAATTATCGCTCTGGCCGTAATAATTTTGTTATCAATAGATGTTATTTTTATTATTGCCTTTAGAATATCCACCCCATTAGAAAACCTGTCCGGGGTAATTAAGGATATGATCGGCTCTAATTATAACACCCCGTTGAAATCTGTTAGCAGGAATGATGAAATTGGTGAACTTTACGGCAATTTTGAGACAATGAGACAAAAAGTACAGATGCTAACAACGACTGATGCTCTAACAGGCGTTATGAACAGAGAGTTTTTCATGGTTAGTCTGGACAAAGAGATTTCGCGCATTAAACGAACTGGAGGGGAGCTTTGCTGCTTGATGATAGATATAGACGACTTCAAGAGGATAAACGACACATGGGGACATCAGTGTGGAGATAAAGTTCTAAGTGAATTAGGGGGCCTTATGATAAGCACAACAAGAAAATATGATATTCCGGCAAGATATGGAGGTGAAGAATTTGTAATAGCATTGCACGGCATAAATATTGAAGCTGCATATTTAGCTGCAGAACGGCTTAGAGAAAAAACGCAGGATCTCAAAATTAATTACAAGACTAAAGAAATAAGAATTACAATAAGTATTGGGATATCATGTTTTATCAACATTGTTTCTGATACGCCTGAGTTGATGATAAAAAGAGCTGATGAAGCAATGTACGAGGCCAAAAATACTGGTAAGAACAAGACAGTTATCTACGAGAGCCACTTTCAGAAAGCATAAAGCACCCTTTCATATTACTACAAAATTCTTCTCAAGATAAAATAACTTTGGAAACCATATCTATAATGGTTTTCAAGCAGGTTGTTTGGGCTCATTTTTTATTATCGATATTACATACGGATTGATCAATTGGACACGGTTTCAGTAAAGCTAAAATAATGAGAACAATGCCTACAATTGAAACAACGATCTTCCCTGCTTGCGAAGTAATAACCGGAAATATAAAGCTGATAGAGAGCAATATAGCGCCAAAAATGATTTTTACAATCCTGTCTATTTGACAGATAATAGGCTTCTGAATATTGCCTGTCATGCGCGTTCACCCACGGTCTATTGATTTACTTCTTTTCCTTGCTACTATAACCTGCAAGGTGATAAATTGGTCAATATTTTATCAAACCGGTAACAACCAGAATAATACCTATTACTGAAACGATGGCCTTACCTGTCACAGTAGTGATAAGAGGGTATATAAAACTGATTGAGAGCAGTATAGCGCCAAGAATGATTCTAATAACCCTTTCTATCTGAGCAATGTTTGCTTTCATATTTGACCTCCTTTTTTGTTCAATTGTATGTATTTTTGAAGGGGTTGTCAATTATA
>CAYPIT010000062.1:0-12132 GCA_964410825.1 uncultured Nitrospiraceae bacterium | reverse complement strand
CAACATATTAATAGACGAATCTCGTTATTTCCGGCTTTTGAACCTACCCGTTAACTATGGTTACATTCATAACCATTTAATATTTTTTGAAACATTATCACTTGACATACATAATTGCTCTTTAATAGTATGATAGACGAATATCGTTTTTGCTGACTTTATCGTCATTGAGGGGACATGAGCATGAAAAAACAAATTTTACCAGAATTCCAGCAATATTTGCGTTTAAAGAGCCTTGTTACCGAAAAGTATATACCATTTTACGCCCAATGGGCAAGCAAACAATAGCATAAGGGGTTATAGGATTGAATGAAAAGGTAGCACGCAAAGTCGCCAGAATGTTATAATTAAAAATTGAACTAATATGATGGAGCGAAGACTTTTAAAGAGAAAGATCGTCAGCATAAAGGCCGAAGTGGTTCTGGAAGGCGAAAAATCTGCCGGATTGATCGAAAACATATCCGCAGGCGGCTTTTATCTTGTAACGGCGGCAAATAAGGCAAGAGAATTCAGTGCAGGCAAAATAGCGAACGTTAGATTTATAGGTCCATCAGGAGCAACAATTGATCTTCATTGCAACGTAATATGGGAATACAAAACTCCTCCTCACGGAATGACTCACAGCGTCGGGATGGAAATAAAAAACCCTTCTCAAGAATATACAGACTTCTATAACGGATTATAACAGGAAAAATCTTTATCCTGCATCAGGTTTGGAGAGATTTATCTGTAAGAATTTAATCAGCTGGCTTTCTTTGCTTTCTTCTTTTCGACTTTATCTTGCGCTTTTTTCTTCTTTTCTTCCTTCTCTTCTTTTTTTCCTTCTTTTAGTAAATCATAGTCAACAAATTCAAGAATTGCCATGTCAGCAGAGTCACCTGCACGGTAATGTGTTTTTATAACACGCAGGTAACCACTTGTTCTTTCAATCTTCGGAGCCAGTTCGCTGAAAAGTTTTGAAATAACATTCTTATTCGGAATTCGGGAAAGGGCCAATCTTCTGGAATGCAGATCACCTCTCTTCCCAAGAGTAATTATGCGCTCCGCTAATCTCCTGGTCTCTTTTGCCTTGGCAACAGTAGTTTCTATTTTAAGGTGCTCAAATAAAGATACTACAAGATTTCTTAGCAGGGCCTTCCTATGATTCGCATTCCTGCCAAACCCTTTTCCGGATAATCTATGACGCATTATCAACCCTCTTACTATCCGCTAATTGCTGAACACCTTCAACATCCACTCTCATATTAAAATGCAGTCCCATTGAGTGAATTATCTCTTTGATTTCATTTAATGATTTTCGGCCAAAATTCTTTGTTCTGAGCATTTCCTGCTCAGTCCTCTGCACAAGATCAGCAAGTGTTCGGATATTAGCATTCTTAAGGCAGTTATAGGAGCGCACTGAAAGTTCGAGCTCCTCTACGCTCTTGATCAGGTGTTCATTTAAATCAGTCGACTCATCGTCAAATATGTCAGAGCCAAATCTCGATTCTATTTCGCCCGCATCAGTACCCACACCAACCGTCTCCTCAGCTTCCTCTTCAACACTTTCCCCGTCAAGAGAAAAAATGGAGAGATGCTGCGAAAGGATTTGAGAAGCATCTGTTACTGCTTTTTGTGGCGTAATGCTTCCATCAGTCCAGATTTCCATTACAAGTTTATCGTAATCAGTTGACCTTCCAACTCTTGCTCCTTCAACCCAATAGTTTACCTTCTTTATCGGAGTAAAAATTGCGTCTATGGTCATCGTATCAACAGACTTGTCTTCGTCTTCACTCGTTTCCGCAGTAACGTATCCCTTCCCTTTTTCTACTGTCAGTTCCATGGTTAAGTTGACTTTCTTTCCAAGAGTAGCAATGTGTTGACCAGGCGTTAATATCTCAATATTATCACCAGTGATATCCCTACCCGTTACCTCCCCAGGTCCTTTCATCTTCAGTGATAACGTCTGCTTGTCAGAATGCAGTTTAAATCCAAGCTGCTTGACATTAAGCACAATATTAATAATATCTTCCTTTACTCCCGGCATAGTAGAAAATTCATGGAGAACACCCGGAATCCGGATAGAGGTAACAGCAGCACCTTCAATTGAAGACAATAAAACCCTCCTCAATGCATTACCAAGGGTTGTACCAAAACCCCTCTCAAACGCTTCCGCGTAGAGTTTGCCATATGTATTCGTAAGGCTCTCCGAATCAAAATAGATTTTTTCAGGTTGTTGAAAGCCTTTCTTGCTCAGATCCATTAAGCCTCCTTTTATAATCCTTCATTTACTGATCGCACTGATTATAAAAGCTGACCACACAGATAATATTCATTAATAACTTTTGTGTCTGCGTAATCGTCTCTTAATCTTGTGAAATCAATTATAATTTTATTTATTTTGAGTACAACTCAATTATTAACTGTTCCTGTACAGGCAGTTGAATTTCTTCTCTCGCCGGATAGTGAAGTACTTTGCCCTGGAGATTACCCGCGTCCACTTCTACCCATGAAGGTAAGCCCCTGTGCTCTATTTTGGAAACATTTTCTTCTATGAGAGAAAGCTTCCTGCTTTTTTCCCTTAATCCGACAATATCACCCGGTCGCACGAGGTATGAAGGGATGTTTACACGCTTCTCATTTACAGTGAAATGACCATGCAATACGAGCTGCCGCGCCTGTCTCCGGTTTGAAGCGAAACCAAGCCTGTAAACCACATTGTCAAGCCTGCGTTCAAGGAACTGCAAAAGAATACTGCCCGTAACGCCCCTCTTTTTTTCTGCCAAATGGAAATATTTTTTGAACTGTTTTTCAAGCACACCATAAGTCTCTTTAGCCTTCTGCTTTTCCCTGAGCTGCAGTGCATAATCAGAGAATTTTCTTCGCCTTTGGCCATGCTGACCAGGCGCATATTTTCTTCTTTCGATTGCACACTTGTCTGTGTAGCACCTGTCGCCTTTAAGGAAAAGCTTATCACTTTCTCTTCTGCACAACCTGCATAGTGCGTCTCTATATCTCGCCACTATACTCTTCTCCTCTTCGGGGGTTTGGTACCATTGTGAGGAACAGGGGTAACATCCTTAATAAGGCTGATTTCCAGTCCAGCAGCCTGAAGAGCCCTGATAGCCGATTCCCTTCCGGCTCCGGGGCCTTTCACGTAAACATCTATCTGTCTCATTCCAAAATTAATAGCCTTCTTGGCCGCAACATCTGCCGCTATCTGGGCTGCATACGGGGTTCCTTTTCTGGAACCCTTAAATCCCTGAGCACCCGATGAAGACCAAGTCACGACATTGCCGTTCCTGTCTGTAATAGAGATTATCGTATTATTAAACGTTGCCTGGATATAAGCTTCACCCGAATGAATGACCTTCTTTTCTTTTTTCCCGCTTTTTTTCCGTTTCTGTGCCATTAATTAACCTTTCTTCTTCATGCCACCGATAGCTTTTCTCGGCCCTTTACGTGTACGTGCATTGGTACTGGTCCTCTGACCTCTCACAGGCAAGCGGGATCTATGTCTGAGTCCACGGTAACTGCCAATATCCTGAAGCCGTTTGATATGCATAGAAATATCGCGTCTAAGGTCACCTTCCACTTTGTAATCATTGTCTAACGCATTTCTGAGCTTTACACCTTCATCATCAGTCAGATCCCTCGTCTTCTTGTTAGGATCTACCCCCGTGTCCTGCAGTATCTTCCGGGAGAGAGTTCTTCCTACACCAAAAATTCTGGTCAGGCTGACTTCCAGTCGTTCGTTTCTCGGCAAATCAACTCCTGCTATTCTCACTGTTCTCTCCTATCCCTGTCTTTGCTTGTGTTTCGGATTAATGCAGATAACTCTCAACACACCCTGTCTCTTTATTATCTTGCATTTTGCACATATAGGTTTTACTGATGAGCGAACTTTCATATCTTCTCCAGTAATTTTCAATACAAACGAATTAAAGCTAACACGCAAATTATTTAAATCGGTATGTTATTCTGCCCTTCGTCAGGTCATAAGGCGAAAGTTCGACAGTGACTTTATCCCCCGGCAAAATCTTTATAAAATGCATCCTCATCTTGCCGGAAACATATGCCAGAATCCTTTGCCCATTTTCAAGCTCCACTCTGAACATCGCGTTAGGCAAATTTTCAAGTATTGTACCCTGAACTTCTATGGCCTCTTCTTTAGGCATTATAGAACTAATAATTATAATTATTCGTTATAGTTTAGTCAAGACATCATGACCATTTCTTGTTATAGCTACAGTATGTTCAAAATGAGCGGACAAACTCTGGTCCTTTGTAACGGCTGTCCAACCATCGTTTAATATGGATATCTCCCATCCCCCCTCATTAACCATAGGTTCAATAGCCAATGTCATCCCGGGCATCAATTCAGGACCCTGACCGGGTTTCCCGAAATTGGGAATCTGGGGTTCTTCATGAAGCTCTCTGCCTATTCCGTGACCCACAAAGTTTTTTACCACCGAAAAACCCTCTGGTTCAACATGGTTTTGAATAGCAAACGATATATCAGAAAGCCTGTTGCCTGTAACCGCTTTCTTTATACCGACCTGCAATGATTCTTCGGTAACCGCAAGCAGTTTTCTTGCTTTACCGCTGATTTTACCAACAGGCAATGTCAACGCCGCATCTCCATAAAATCCTTTGTAATAGACCCCTATATCAAGGCTTACAATGTCACCCCCCTTTAATTTTACAGATGAAGGAATTCCATGAACCACCTGTTCATTTACAGAGGCACAGACACTTGAGGGATAACCCCTATAGCCTTTAAAAGCCGGTTTTGCTCCTTTTGAACGTATAAAAGATTCTGCAAACTCATCAAGTTCTCTGGTTGTTACGCCGGCAGAAATATTCTTCCTGATGCCTTCCAGCACTTCGGCCACGATACGGCACGACTCCCGCATCCTTTTAATTTCATCATCTGATTTAAGAACTATCAATTATTAGAGAGGCAGTTAATCACAATAAATTATTAATTGCTAAATATACGAAACAATGAGAATGACACTCAGCCTCTTCTGCCGCGGACCCTGCCTTTTTTAAGAAATCCGTCATATGAACGTGTAATAAGATGCGATTCGATCTGAGACATAGTATCAAGTCCAACTCCAACAACAATCAGAATCGACGTTCCTCCAAAATAAAACGGGACATTAAAGTAACCTCTCAAAATGTCCGGCAGTATGCAAACAGCTGAAAGATAGACCGCACCTCCGAAGGTAATCCTTGTCAGAACACGGTAAATGAAATCGGAAGTATTCTGCCCGGGTCTGACTCCGGGGACAAATCCGCCGTATTTTTTCAGGTTATCGGCTATATCAACCGGGTTAAATGTTATTGAAGTATAAAAATAGCAGAAAAAGAAGATCATACTGACATAAATAATCGTATAGAATATTGTACCGGGTGCAAGCTGACTGGCAAATGACTGGACCCATGGGACAGCGATGAATCCAGCAATAGTAGCAGGAAACATAATAATCGATGATGCAAATATCGGTGGAATAACGCCGGCAGTATTCACCTTTAAAGGCAGATGTGTGTTCTGTCCGCCGTAGACCTTTCTGCCAACTACACGCTTTGCATATTGAATCGGAATTTTTCGTTGTCCTTTTTCCATAAAGACAATCACACCAATAACACCCAGCATCATTACAATTACAAGCAGCATTAAAAGTATATGCAGTTCGCCAGCCCTTATCAATGACACTGAACTTATAATAGCATTGGGAAATCTTGCGACTATTCCGGCAAATATTATGAGAGAAATCCCGTTCCCGATTCCCCGCTCTGTAATCTGCTCTCCCAGCCACATAAGGAATGCTGTACCTGAAGTCATGGTGATCATCGTCATCAACCGGAATGACCAGCCCGGATTCTGAACAAATGTGCCTTCGTTCATACTTTCGATTCCAACAGCTATCCCAATAGACTGCACAATACTGATTACTACTGTCCCATAGCGGGTATACTGTGTAATTTTCTTCCTTCCGCTCTCCCCCTCTTTTGCAAGTCTGGCAAGAACAGGGATAACAACAGTGAGAAGCTGCAGGATAATTGATGCACTGATATATGGCATAATGCCAAGAGCAAAGATAGTAGCCCTTGACAGTGCGCCTCCGGAGAACATATCAAAAAAGCCCATAAGAGCACCACCCCTGTCCAGGAGGAATTTACTGAGTTCTTCCCCGTTAATTCCGGGAGATGGGATATGGGCGCCTATTCTGTAGACAGCCAACAGGGCGAGAGTAAATATAATCCTGGTTTTAAGCTCTGCAATTCGGAAGATATTCTGTAAACTATTTACAACACTCACAGCAGCTCTATGCTTCCCTTTGCCTTCTCTATTTTTCCCTTCGCAGAAGCACTAAAGGCATGTGCTTTTACAGTGATCGGTTTAGAAATGTCACCTTCACCTAAAATCTTAACTCTGTTTCTTTGATCTTTTATTATTCCAGCAGCTGCCAGTATCTCCGGAGTTATAGCAGTTTCTTCAAGCTTGTCCAGGCTCCTGATATTAACAACCGAATACTGTTCCTGGAAAATATTAGTAAAGCCCCTTTTAGGTAGCCTTCGCTGCAAGGGCATCTGTCCACCCTCAAAGCCGGGTTTGGTGCCGCCACCACTCCTTGATTTCTGTCCCTTATGACCACGGCATGAAGTTTTTCCATGGCCAGAGCCAGGGCCTCTGCCAACTCTTTTTCTGTTTTTTCTGCTCCCGGAAGATGGTACAAGATCTGATAAGTTCATTTATTTCTCCGAAATCTCAACTAAATGAGAAGTTTTATGAATCATTCCTCTAATCGACGGTGTATCATCATGAGTTACACTATGATTGATTTTTCTCAGTCCCAGTGCCCTGACAATCCTCCTTTGCTTCTCAGGTCTTCCTATCAGGCTTTTCCTCAAAATGACTGTAATCTTCTTCACTGTTGTTCCTTTTGTTCAGGCTCGCTTTTACCTGTTCGCTTTGCAACACTTGCAGCATCTTTTAATTTAATCAGACCATCGAGTGTAGCCCGAACTGTATTAAACGGGTTCCTGCTGCCTATTGACTTAGCTACAATATTGCGAATTCCCGCCACTTCCATAATGGCTCTTACAGGCCCCCCGGCGATTAATCCCGTACCTGGACCTGCCGGGAGCATAACTACTCTGCCAGCACCATATATTCCGTTTATTCGATGGGGTATAGTTCCGTCCTTGATTGTGATTTTCACCAATGCCCTCTTGGCCTGTTCTACAGCTTTTCTTATAGCCTCCGGGACTTCTTTAGCTTTGCCTTTCCCTATTCCAACATGTCCATTTTCATCACCTACAACTACAAGTGCACTGAACGCAAACCGTCTTCCACCTTTAACAACCTTTGCTACCCGGTTAATAAAAATGACCTTGTCTTTTAAAATGTTTAAATTTTCTGGGTCAATCCTACCCACTATACCTCCTCAGTAAATATAATATTAAAACTAAAAAATCAAAATTAAGGATTTTATTTTTAAATGATATTAATCTTTTTCCCATTTTTTTTATTTTTTATCTTTTATTTTTAATTTATTCAGAATTCCAGTCCGCCTTCCCTCGCTGCATCAGCCAACGCCTTTACTCTGCCATGATAGAGGTATCCACCTCTGTCCAATACAACAGTTTTAATCCCTTTCTCACTCGACCTCTTTGCAACCAGCTGACCAACGGTTTTGGCAGCATCAATATTGCCACACACTCCTGTCTTGCCTTTCAGTTCCTTATCCATACTTGATGCCGCTACAAGGGTCTTCCCTGTATAATCATCAATGACCTGCGCATAGATTTGCTTAAGGCTCCTGAAGACGTTTAGCCTCGGTCTATCCGATGTGCCATAGACTTTTTTTCTCACTCTTTTATGTCTTGCCTGTCTTGCTTTTGCTCTACTTGTTCTCAAATTTCTTTACCTCTATAAATCTTTAATTATAATATGCCCAAACCCTCAGTTACTTACCAGCTTTTCCAACTTTAAGTCTGACAACTTCATCAGCATATCGAACGCCTTTGCCCTTATATACATTTGGTGGTCTAAGGGAACGGATATTGGCAGCCACCTGACCGACTAAATATTTGTCTATCCCTTCAAGAGTCAGTTGAGTCTGCTTTTTGTCAATCCGGGCAGTCACTCCCTCAGGCAGGTTAAAAGCAATAGGATGAGAGTATCCGAGGGTAAATGTGATTTTCTGCCCCTGTACCTGGGCCCTGTATCCTACACCAATAATTGACATTTCTCGCTTGTATCCAGCACTTGTACCTGTAACCATGTTAGCTATAATACCTCTCGTTGTTCCATGAAGAGACCTAAACTGCTTGGTGTCAGCAGGTCTTTCGATAATGACAGTTTTATCCTGTACAGAAACCTTAATGCCGGTAGGATAAGTCCATTTAAGCTCACCCTTTGGCCCCTTAACAGTGATAAGGCTTTTCTGAATTTTTACATCAACACCGTCCGGTATATCCACCGGGATTTTCCCTACTCTCGACATCTTCTCTCCAGATTAAAACTTAAAAATCAAAATGTAAAATTAATGAGTTATCTATTTGATTCAAATATCTTCCTTCCGCAATTTTGATTTTTTATCTTTAATTTTTGCTTTTTCATTACCATATATTACACAGAACTTCGCCGCCTATTCCTTCGCCACGACATACTTCATCAGACAGTATCCCTCTTGAAGTTGACAATATAGCTATTCCATACCCACCCATAACTTTTGGTATTGTTGTTTTGTCTACATAAACCCTTCTTCCTGGTTTGCTGATCTTTTTCATTCCGGTTATCGCCCTTTCATAGCCTTCATAATATTTCATAGAAACCCTGATTACACCCTGTTTTCTGTCCCTTAATACCTTGAAGCTTTTAATAAACCCTTTTTCCTTTAGAATTTTTGTTATTTCGATTTTCATCTTAGACGCAGGTATGTCCACTTTCTCATGTTTGGCCATATTGGCATTTCTGATTCTTGTAAGCATGTCCGCAATCGGGTCGGTCATCATAATTAAATACCTCTACCAGCTGGATTTTGTTACACCAGGTATCTGGCCTTTCAGGGCAAGCGTTCTAAAACAGATTCTGCAAATACCGAACTTCCTCAGATATCCCCTTGGTCTGCCACATAAACTGCATCTGTTATATGCCCTTACTTTAAATTTTGGTTCCCTTTTCTGTTTTGCTATGAGACTTTTTTTAGCCATCCAGTAATCCTGTTTTCATCCTTAATTCTGTTAATATTTATACAGTTTAGTTTTCAAAAGGCATACCCATATATTTGAGAAGCGCCCTGCCTTCTTCATCTGTTTTTGCCGAAGTAACAAACACTATGTCCATGCCATGAATACTCGCCACTTTGTCGTAATTGATTTCCGGAAATATTATCTGCTCCCTTATACCAAACGCGTAATTACCCCGACCGTCAAATGACTTTGCAGATACCCCTTTGAAATCCCTTATTCTCGGCAGTGCAAGGCATATAAATTTATCAAGGAAATCATACATCCTCTTTCCCCTTAAAGTAACCCTGCAGCCTACAGGCATGCCTTCACGAAGCTTAAATCCGGCTATGGATTTTTTAGCTCTGGTAATAACAGCTTTCTGCCCTGTTATAGTTGCCAGTTCCTTCGCAGCTGATTCCAGCGGTTTTATATCCTGAGTTGCCTCCCCCATGCCGACATTAAGGACAATGCTCTTCAATTTAGGAATCTGCATCACACTTTTATATGAAAAGTCCTTCATCAGGCCCGGCACAACATCACTGATATATTTTCCCCTCATCCTGTCCATCCGTTATTCAATAACCTCCCTGCATTTCTTACAGGATCTGATTTTCTTGCCGTTTTCAAGAATCGTGTTGCCAATTCCGGTCGGTTTGTCACACTTAGGGCATAATAGTTTAATATTTGACCTGTTTACAGGGGCTTCCTTTTCTATTATTCCTCCCTGTTGATACCTTTTGCTTGGCTTCATGTGCCTTTTAATAATATTCACACTCTCAATAATCAGCCTGTTATTTTCAAGGTCAACCGACAGCACTCTGCCCTTTTTACCTTTTTCAGCACCGGTCACTACCATAACAGTGTCATTTTTCTTTATTCCTAAACCCACGTCTTCTCCTTTATCCTGCAATCCATCAGATAACCTCCGGTGCAAGAGAAACGATTTTCATGAACTCCTTCCACCTGAGTTCTCTTGCAACCGGGCCGAATATTCGCGTTCCTACCGGGTCCCCTTCAGCATTTATAATCACTGCAGCATTCTGATCAAACTTTATATAAGAGCCGTCAGGCCTTTTTAATGCCTTCTTGGTTCTAACGACTACAGCCTTTGTAACTGTGCCCTTCTTAATTGTCCCCCCTGGATCAGCCTCTTTGACAGTAACAACTATCCTGTCACCGATACGGGCATATCGCCTGTGGAAACCTCCAAGGACTTTAATGCAGAGCACCTTTTTGGCACCGGAGTTGTCAGCCACATCTAAAACGCTCTCCTGCTGAATCATTCGCTTTCTCTTCTGACAATATCAAGGACTTTCCATCTTTTGTCCTTGCTGTATGGCCTTGACTCAATTATTGACACCACATCTCCCCGCTTACATTTATTCTCATCATCATGGGCCTTGAATTTAGAGATTTTTTTAATCGTCTTTTTGTACATAGGATGCTGCGTCAGTCTGGTTACAGCAACTACAACCGTTCTGTCCATTTTGTCTGTTATTACCTGACCTGTGTAAACCTTTTTTGGCATTTATTTCTTCCTATTGGTTTTCTGCTTTTGTCTTTTCGTTGATAACTGTCAAAATACGGGCAATATCTTTTCTCACATGTCTTATTCTTAACGGATTTTCTATTTCACCGGTGACCTGTTGAAAACGAAGATTGAATAACTCCTTCCGAAGATCCGACTCCTCTTGCCTTAATTCATCAACAGTCTTTTCTCTCATTTCTGTTGCTTTCGCCATACTCATCCAACTCTCTTTACGAATTTAGTCGCAATTGATAATTTGTGAGATGCCAGCCTCAGTGCCTCCTTGGCAAGACTCTCATCAACACCGGCCATTTCGTACAGAACTCTGCCGGGTTTTACCACTGCAACCCATGCCTCCGGTGAGCCCTTGCCTTTTCCCATCCTTGTTTCTGCCGGCTTTTTTGTAAGGGGCTTGTCAGGGAATATTCTAATCCACACTTTGCAGCCTCTTTTTACATGCCTTGTTATCGCAATTCTCGCCGCCTCTATCTGGCGGTTTGAAATCCATCCGGGCTCCATCGCCTTAAGTCCATATTCGCCAAAAGACACCTTCGAACCACGGTAAGCCTTGCCGTTCATCCGGCCTTTCTGCATTTTCCTGTACTTAACTTTTTTAGGCATTAACATGGTGATTTGTCCTTTTAAGTAACGCTGTCACTACCGGAAGACTCCAGTAATGAAGTGTCCTGTAAAATATCGCCTTTATAAATCCAGACCTTGATACCTATTCTCCCATATGTTGTTTTTGCTTCTGTAACTCCATAGTCTATGTCGGACCTGAATGTATGCAACGGAACTCTTCCTTCTCTGTACCACTCTGATCTGGCTATTTCAGCACCCGCAAGACGGCCACCGCATGCAACTTTAATACCCTGAGCTCCAAACCTGATTGCTGACGAAACAGCCTTCTTCATCGCCCTTCTGAAAGCGATCCTCTTTTCGAGCTGAAGTGCTATGTTCTCTGCAACCAGTTGAGCATCTACTTCAGGCTTCCGGATTTCCTTTATATCTATAGACAGCTCCTTGCCTGTCAGTTTTTCAAGTTCTTTCTTCAACTTATCAACTTCAGCCCCCTTTTTGCCTATGATGATGCCAGGACGGGCCGTATGAATGGTTACCTTAACCTTCTGGCCGGTTCTCTCGATCTCCACTTTAGGCACACCCGCGTGATGAAGATTAGCCTTGACAAATCTCTGGATGGTGATATCTTCAAACAGCATATCCTTATAGTTTCTTTTGGCAAACCATCTTGAATCCCAGGTCTTAATGATTCCCAGTCTGATGCCTATAGGATGAGTCTTCTGTCCCAAACTAAAACCTCCTAATAAATTAAAATTAAAAAATAAAAATTAATAAATAATGAAAAATTAATTTCACTT
>CAYPIT010000061.1:0-12162 GCA_964410825.1 uncultured Nitrospiraceae bacterium | reverse complement strand
TGATTTTCACTCATAAAGAGCCCTCCTTTAAATTATTGATGTCCCCTTTAAAAAAGAAAAACCCGCCAGAATTAATCATGCTGAGCAGAGGCTTGGCGGGTATGCGGCAATTAGTTTATATGCCTTTTTCATAGATGTCAATTATCATTTCATCAAGATTTTATTTTGAGGCAACATGGAAAAAGGCACATCTCATATAATAAGACATCTTAATATCAAAAGAGACCGAATTATGTATATCTATCCATCAGCCCCCAATCACACTAACATAGGGAATCACAAGGTTCATCGAAAACTAATCTCCACTCAGCTGCACTTCGTAAATCCGCAGTCTCTGCATACAGCGCATCCGCCTTCATGCTGCACCGCACCACCGCAGTCAGGACACGCACCGCACATCATTATCTTATCGTCTCTGGGATGTGAACCGTTCCCGTTCTTTTTTTCACCAACCTGTTTGTATCTTTCCAAAGCCTTTGAAATCGCATCGGAGCAGGATGATATCTTTCCACCAGTTGCCCATGTTGGGCTATGGCAGCTTATCCCCTTGAGCTGTTTCTCTATTTCGATAGGTTCTATATTGCTTCTCAGGGCAAGGCTTATAAGCCTGCCGATAGCTTCTGCCTGACTTGAGGCACATCCTCCTGCCTTGCCCATATGAGTAAAAAGTTCAAAAATATTTCCGTCTTCATCTTCGTTAACGGTTATGTACAGATTGCCGCAGCCTGTTTTCATCAGCCTCGTTGTCCCCTTGATCATCTCCGGTCTCTTTTTGGGAGTGATCTTATCAACCGGCTCCACCGGTTCTGTTGCTTCTGACTCCTGCTGTTTTGAAGTCTGACCGGTAGAAAGCACCTGTTCTTCCCTGGAACCGTCCCGGTAAACGGTAACGCCTTTACAACCAAGTCCATACGCGAGGAAGTAGACATCTTCAACGTCTTTTTGAGTTGCATCATGTGAAAAATTAACCGTTTTGGATACTGCATTATCAACATGTTTCTGAAATGCCGCCTGCATGCGCACGTGATCAAGGGGAGAAATATCGTGAGCTGTAATAAAAACCTTTTTAACATCATCGGGTACTTCACTGACATCCTTCAAGCTCCCTTTTGCAGCTATTTCTTCAATAAGCTCTCTGCTCCAGAAGCCTCTATCTTTGGCTATCTTTTCAAAAACAGGATTAACCTCATAAAGCTTCGTACCTTCAAGGACATTACGCACAAAAGAGACCGCAAATAAAGGTTCTATACCGCTTGAACAGCCGGCGATGATAGAAAGGGTACCGGTTGGAGCGATTGTCGTAGTTGTTGCGTTCCTGATTTCCATTTTATCACTGTAAACGCTTCCCTCAAAGTTAGAAAACACTCCTCTTTCAATGGCCAGAAATGAAGTCTGTCTTTTACTTTCAGACTGAATGAATTTCATAACCCTGGTTGCAAGATCTGACGCATCTACAGAATTATATGGAATACCAAGTTGTATGAGCATGTCAGCCCATCCCATGACGCCAAGGCCTATTTTCCTGTTGGATTTTGTTGCCTCTTCTATTTTCATTAGGGGATACTTATTAATATCGATTACATTATCCAGGAAATGAACAGACAGATGCACGGTTTCTCGCAGGGCATCCCAGTCGATAAGATCGGATTCATGAAAGTTCGAAAGTTCGGGGGTTGCTTCTGCGCTTCCGAGCTTCTGCGCTTCCGAGCTTACAAACTTTACCAGGTTAATCGAACCCAGATTGCAGGATTCATAAGGCAGAAGCGGCTGCTCTCCGCATGGATTAGTGCTCTCTATCTGTACAGCTGACGGAGTTGGGGTACATTGATTTATTGTGGTCATAAAAATGATTCATACGATACCGTTCTTCCACGCATAATTAACAATCAGGTCAAACACTTTTCTGGCCTTTATTTTTTTTACAGATTTTTTAGTATGGGGATTTATCAAATCGTATTCATCTTCATCTTTCAGTGCCTTCATAAACCCATCGGTAAGCGCTACTGAGAGATTAAAATTATTGAGTTTAGAGTTATTGTCTTTGGCAGAAATAAAATCAAGAATATCAGGATGGTCAACTCGGAGTATGCCCATATTGGCGCCTCTTCTTGTCCCGCCCTGTTTAATTGCTTCTGTGGCTGAATCAAAAACAGTCATAAATGAAATAGGCCCCGATGAAATCCCCTTGGTCGAACCCACAATATCACCGTTGGGTCTTAGATTTGAGAACGAAAAACCGGTGCCTCCTCCTGATTTATGAATTAAAGCCGCATTTTTTACCGCCTCAAAAATAGATTCCATAGAATCGTCAACAGGAAGCACAAAGCATGCGGAAAGCTGCCCAAGTCTTCTGCCAGCATTCATAAGAGTAGGACTATTAGGCAAAAATTTTAATGATGTTATGAGATTATAAAATCTGTTCTCAAGATTATCTATATCGCTGTCGGATTTCCCGTATTGTTTATCCATTGATGCAACTTCTCTTGCAACACGTCTAAACAGATCTTGAGGAGTTTCAACAACCCTTCCCTCTGCGTTTTTTTTCAGATATCTCTTTTCCAGTACTTTTAATGCGCTCGAGCTTAATTCAGGATGGGTTGATATTGCCATAGTGCCTCCCTCTCATTAGTATTAATGAATTTACTTAAGAATACCGTTTTAAAACATGCTCCAATCCCTAAAACCGGGGTTATTACGGAATCATATAATTTCCACAAAACCACTTTATTTAGATTAGATAAGGAATTAAACCACAATATGTTGTATATGTCAAGTAAAAAGCGACATTTTCAAAACTCTATGTTTTTTATGGAAATTTACTGTGAAAACCCGGTTGATGAAATGTGAATTAATTAAAAGGCGAAAAGTAGCAAAGTACAAAACTTGCTTCTTTGTATCTCTGCGTCTTTGTGCCTTTCTGCGTTATTAGGTATAATGAATTTCCCATTTGGAGATTCTTATGTCAAAGGTAAAAATACAAAAAATATCATACGGTGGATGGGAAAACTGCATACAGATAACAAATGACATTGTAGATGTTTTAGTGACTACTGACATTGGCCCAAGAATCATTCGGTATGGTTTTGTTGGACAGGAAAATGAGATGTGCGAGGTTAAGTCGACTATGGGTATGAAAGGTGGAAATGAATGGAGGATTTATGGAGGTCATCGCCTGTGGCACAGCCCTGAGTCCAGGGAAAGGACATATGAACCTGACAATTCTCCAGTGCGCTGGGAAAAAATCTTAAACGGAATAAAAACTACACAGGATAAGGAGCCATTAACCCAGATAATAAAAGAAATCGGGATTACACTGTCACAGGAAAATACCGGAGTTAATATACTTCATCGCTTAACTAATTCGGGTGTATGGCCGATTGAATTGTCAGTATGGAGTATATCAGTGATGGCAGCAGGTGGAAAAGAAATAATTCCCCAGGCCTGTAAAGATACTGGTCTACTGCCAAACCGTGTTTTATCCCTGTGGCCTTATACTAATTTTACTGACCCCAGGATATTTCTTGGAGATAAATACATAATCCTGCAACAGAATTCGGGAATGAAAAATCCTTTTAAAATGGGAATATCTAACGAAAATGGCTGGGCTGCTTATTTCAATCATAATCATCTTTTCATCAAGTATCACGCTCATAAAAAAGATACGAAATATCCTGATTTCGGGGTATCATACGAGACATATACAAACGATTTCATGTTAGAAATGGAAACTCTTTCGCCTCTAACAATTTTGGAGCCTGGTTCATACGTTGACCACCTGGAAAAATGGGAACTTTTTGATGATGTAAGGATACCTGCCAACGAAGAACCTGAAATCGAAAAGATAATGACAAAGATGGTTAGCACAGACAACATACCGGATTTGGATAACTAATCAAAGAATATCGGTTTTTTCAGGCCAGGCCATATACGCATTATTATTGCAATAAAACAAGGTAATTTCCTTCCCTGTTCTGTTCCGATCCTTCAGTTTTTATCAGAATTGCCGAAATAAATACATTAAGGATATAAGTGCATAATTTATCGGCAATGAACATTATGTCAGGTATTTCTTATATCAGACAGATAAAGAGGTTAATGTTTTAAGTGGCCATAAAATTAGGACAGTTACTCGTAAACAAGGGAACTATCACCGAAGAACAGCTCATCCTGGCAATTGATGCGCAAAAAAAAGATGGTGGTCGAATAGGGTCCAACCTGATTAAACTCGGGTTTCTGACAGAAGACGATCTCGTACAGTTTCTGAGCCAGCAATATGGGGTCCCATCCATTAGCCTTGCTACACTGGAAATTGACTCTTCTATTATCAAGTTTATTCCTTTCGACGTAGCGCATAAATATCAGATCTTCCCGATCTCAAAAAATGGCGCATCACTTAAACTTGCGATGGCAGATCCTTCTAATGTTTTTGCGATAGATGATGTTAAATTTATGACAGGATATGAAGTTGAACCTGTAGTAGCTTCAGAATCCGCAATTCAGGAGGCTATCACAGATTACTATGAGCAATCAGACGGTTTAAAGATATTCGCAGACGCGATATCCGACCTTGATGATGACAATGTGGATTTTATCAAAGAAGCTGAAGATGACATCGACATTTCCGAGTTGAAGAACGCTGTAGAGGAAGCCCCCGTAGTAAAACTCGTCAACCTCATTCTCAGTGAAGCAATAACGAAGGGAGCCAGTGATATCCACATAGAGCCCTACGAGAAAGAGTTCAGAATCCGCTACAGAGTAGACGGTGTGCTGTATGATGCTATGCAACCGCCTTTAAGATTAAAAGCCGCACTTTCATCCCGCTTAAAAATAATGTCCGAACTGGATATTGCCGAAAGGAGGCTTCCACAGGACGGAAGGATCAAACTGAAAATAAGAGACAAATCCGTTGACCTGCGTGTTTCAACTTTGCCCACGCTGTTTGGCGAAAAAATCGTTATGAGGATACTGGATAAAAGCAATCTGAATCTCGACCTTTCAAAACTCGGTTTTGAAGAAAAGGCGATGAAGGATTTTGAAGAGGCTATCCGGTCTCCATTTGGGATGGTACTTGTAACCGGTCCTACAGGCAGTGGTAAAACCACAACTCTTTATTCTGCACTGAGCACGATAAATAGTATAGACGTTAACATTATGACTGCCGAAGATCCCGTAGAATACAATCTCATGGGCATAAATCAGGTACATGTAAGAGATGACATAGGATTGACCTTTGCATCCGCTCTCAGGTCTTTTTTAAGGCAAGACCCTGATATAGTGATGGTAGGTGAAATCAGGGACTTTGAGACAGCAGAAATAGCTGTGAAAGCAGCACTTACAGGACACCTCGTTCTCAGCACACTCCACACTAACGACGCCCCGAGCACTATATCAAGACTTTTAAATATGGGGATTGAGCCATTCCTGGTGTCCGCATCGGTTGTGGTAATACTGGCTCAGAGACTTTGCAGAAAAATCTGTGAAGAATGTGCTGAAGAGGAAAATACTCCTGAAGCAGCTCTATTAGAAATAGGGTTTTCAAAAGATGATATAAACACTTTTAAATGTTTCAAAGGCAAAGGCTGCCCGGCATGCGGTGAGTCGGGATATAAAGGAAGAATCGCATTATATGAAGTAATGCCAGTAAGTGAATCTATAAAGGAGCTGATCATCAAAGGCACTACAGCAGCTGATTTAAAAAAAGCTGCAATAAAACTGGGAATGAGCACATTGAGAATGAGCGGGTTGACAAAAATCAGGGAAGGAACAACCTCAATAGAGGAAGTATTGAGGGTTACAATGAGTGACAGGTAAGAACTATTCAGATCATATTAAAGATTAATCGGTTTCATGCCGATATAAATTGTGAAATTAAGAATAATAGATATCGACATACAAATGAACAAAATTGAGAAAACTACTTATAAAGGATTACAACCCTTAATTGAGGAGGAAAAATCATTATATTCCGATTCCAAGAGATAATAATGAAACTTTTCCTAAATTATATTAATGTCAACATTATATGATTTATTAAAATTAATGCTGGAAAAAGACGCTTCCGACCTTCATATCAGTACCGGTACCCCTCCCCGAATAAGAATTAACGGTCAATTGATACCAATTAATGATCAACCTTTGGCCGCTGCTGAAACAAAGGCCCTCTGCTACAGCATTTTGACAGATTCTCAGAAACATAAATTTGAAGAGCAAAATGAGCTGGACCTCTCTTTTGGGGTTAAAGGATTATGCAGATTCAGGGCAAATGTATTTATGCAGCGCGGAGCTGTTGCAGGAGCATTCAGGATGATTCCGTTTAAAATGAGAACCTTCAGGGATCTCGGACTACCTCCAATAATAAATGATCTTGCAAGAAAACCACGAGGACTTATTCTCGTAACAGGACCGACAGGAAGCGGTAAATCATCCACACTGGCAGCAATTATTGACAAAATAAACAGTGAACGTCACGAGCATATTATGACAATTGAAGACCCGATAGAATATCTTCATTCTCATAAAAGTTGTCTGGTAAATCAGAGAGAGGTAAATTCTGATACAACGTCCTTTAAGGACGCGCTCCGTTATGTTTTGAGACAGGACCCTGACATTGTACTGATCGGTGAAATGAGGGACCTTGAAACTATTGAAGCTGCGCTTACTGTATCAGAAACCGGCCATTTAACCCTTGCAACATTGCATACTAATACGGCTGTGCAGACAATAAACCGCATTATAGATGTATTCCCGGCTCATCAGCAGGAGCAGATTAGAGTTCAGCTTTCTTTTGTCCTGGAAGGCATAATCGCTCAGCAGCTCATTCCGAAAAAATCAGGTGATGGCAGAGTCCTGGCAGTAGAAGTTTTTGTCCCTAATCCTGCAATAAGAAACCTGATTAGAGAAGATAAGACCCATCAGCTATACTCAATGATGCAGACAGGTCAGACAAAATTTGGCATGCTGACTATGAACCAGTCTCTTTTTGGATTGTATAAAAAAGGCGAGTTATCTTATGATGACGCACTTGGAAAATCCCCCATGCCGGAAGAACTGCTAAATATGATGCAACAGGCTTCTGCTACTGCTGCAGGAGGAAGACGATAAATGGCTATTGTATATCAATGGAAAGGCAAATCTCTGAAGGGCGCAGTTATGAAAGGAGAGCTGACCGCCAGTTCTCCGGAAGAAGTAAAGGCATATCTCAGAAAACAGCGAATCGTACCAAAGAAAATTTCTAAAAAGCCAAAACCTCTCTTCAGTTCTCTGGGAGGTAAAATCAAGGACAAAGACCTGGTAATCTTTACAAGACAGTTTGCCACCATGATCGGAGCCGGACTTCCACTCGTTCAGGCACTCGAAATACTTTCAAAACAGACAGAAAACAAAGCATTTGCAAAAATGATCGGCGACATTAAAACAGATGTGGAAGGGGGCTCAACATATGCAGATTCATTAAAAAAGTACCCGAGGGTTTTTTCGGACCTTTATGCAAATATGGTAGCTGCTGGAGAGACCGGTGGAATACTTGATACTATTCTTGTACGGCTCGCGACATATATAGAAAAAGCTCAAAGCCTCAAGAGCAAGGTCAAAGGCGCAATGGTTTACCCATCTGTTGTAATAACCGTTGCGATTCTGGTTATTGTAATAATTATGGTTTTTGTGGTACCGACGTTCAGCAAGATGTTCGAGACACTGGGAGGAGAACTGCCCGGGCCTACCCAGCTTATCATTAACGCGAGTGATTTTCTTGGTGGAACTGGTGGTCTGGTAGTACTTGCAAGCATCGTTGGGATCATAGTATTTTTAGTTCAGTTCAAGAAAACGAAACAGGGCAATAAAATCATCGACAGGATTATTCTAAGACTGCCAATTATAGGAATTCTCTTCAGGAAAGTTGCGGTGGCCAAATTTACCAGAACTCTCGGTACGTTGATAAGCAGTGGAGTTCCGATACTCGACGGATTAAACATCACAGCCAAGACTGCGGGAAATAAAATAATTGAAGAATCTGTAATGACGGTCAGGCAGGCAGTTTCCGAGGGAAAAACTATAGCGGAACCGTTAAGTCAAGCGAAAGTATTTCCACCTATGGTTAATCAAATGATCGCAGTGGGAGAATCTACCGGCGCACTTGATAATATGTTAGAGAAGATCGCCGACTTTTATGACGATGAAGTCGATAATGCCGTCGCAACCCTTACTTCAATGATAGAACCATGTCTTATGGTTTTTCTTGGCGGCACGGTCGGTTTTATCGTAGTTGCCATGTACCTGCCAATATTCAAGTTAATAACACTTGTTAAATAACAGTGTTTATTGAATTAATATCTCTTGATCAGAACAAGTTCTTCAGTGTTTGAACTTATTATATGTTTAGAGATTTACAAAAAGGTGTAAGCGCCCTCATATATATAAGAGTAATCGTAGTTACTCTTTTGCTTGGTTCATTTTATATTTTTAAAATCGGTCATGTCCATCTGTCTCACCTCGTTTATTTTTCCTACTTCACAACGTCTCTTTATTTTCTAACAATAATTTATGCTCTGATTCTTCGCTCTATCAGGAAACCGGCTCACTTCATATTCTTTGCCTATATGCAGATAGTCATCGATATAGTTACTGAAACCATCCTTATTTATCTGACCGGCGGGATAGCCAGCATGTTCTCATTCATGTTTCCACTGAGCATTATCTCGGCAGCTATAATCCTGAACCGCAGGGCATGTTACATTGTGGCGACTCTAAGCAGTATTTTTTACGGAGTTCTCATAGACCTGCAGTATTACAAAATAATTCACTTGACAACGTCGCTTATATTCACTGATAAAGATTTTTTCTATAATATATTTGCTCACATGACCGCCTTTTACCTGATAGCCTTCCTTAGCGGTTATCTTTCTGAAAAATTACACAGGGTCACTATCAGTCTTGAGGAAAGAAACACTGTATTAAGCGATTTAAAGGCATTTAGCAAATATGTCATAGAAAGCATGCCAAGCGGCGTCTTTACTACCGATTTAGACAGTAACATCGTAACATTTAACACGTCCGCGCAGTTAATAACTAAATTGGGTCATGATGATGTTGCCGGGAAAAAACCAGAAGACATATTCCCTTTTATAGACAATTCAAAAGGACCTTCAGAGAGAATAGAGGGAGAAATACTGATAGACGGAAAAAATGTTCCTATTGGAATGAGGCTTTCAAATTTAAAGGATGCCTCTGGTAACTCAATAGGCCTGATAGGTGTCTTCCAGGATCTGACTCAACTAAAAGCTATGGAAGAAGAGGTAAAAAGAAAAGAGAAGTGGGCAGTTATAGGTGAACTGTCCGCCTCAATTGCTCACGAGTTGAGAAATCCTCTTGCTTCGCTCAAGGGTTCTGTTGAAATGCTGAAAGAAAAACAGGTCTCTGAAAAGCATGCTGACAGATTGATGAATATAGCATTGTCTGAAATGGACAGGCTCAACGATATCGTTACCAATTTCCTGCTTTACGCAAGACCTCAGAAGTTTAACAAAAAACCTTTCTACCTGCACCGGGCTTTAGGAGAGGTTGTAACTCTGCTGAAAAATTCAGAAACAAATAATAAACATGTTACAATATCCGCCAATCTGGAAGGCGATGAACTGATTACCGGGGACGCCGGTCAGCTGCGGCAGGTCTTCTGGAATCTTGGTTTAAATGCCATGGATGCTATCTTTGATAAAGGAACTATAGATATAAATACGCATAAAGAAAATAATTCCATTAAAATTATTTTCAGGGACAGCGGGTCCGGTATCAGCAAGGGCAACATCGATAAAATTTTTTATCCTTTTTACACAACAAAGGACAGGGGAACTGGATTGGGACTTGCTATTGCACTGAAAATTGTGGAAGATCATGGAGGAAAAATTAAGGCGCATTCGGATGGATCCGGAACGGGAACAACATTTCAGGTAATACTACCGTTGAATGTATGATAGTTTTGTTTAGTTAATAGAACAATGAAAAGATCCAAAGGGAAAATATTAGTTGTAGACGACGAAAAGAGCATGAGGGAGATTCTCGAAATCTTTCTCAAAAATGAAGGTTACAGCGTATCTGTTGCAAATAATGGGGAAGTAGCAATAGCAGAGCTGAAAAAGGATATATACGACCTCATCATATCGGATATGAAGATGCCAAAAGTTAGCGGCCTTGAGCTTCTTAGAAATGTAAAGCAGATAGCGCCTAATTCAGTTGTGGTAATTGTAACCGCATTCGGTACAACTGAATCCGCCGTTGAAGCGATGAAACTTGGGGCTTACGATTATATTCAGAAACCTTTCCAGATGGATAATATCAGGCTTGTCGTTAAGAATGCATTGGAAAAGCAGAAACTCCAGCAAGATGTTTCTATTTTGAAAGAGCAGCTTAAAATTCCTTCACACGAAAATATTATAGGTGAAAGTCCCACGATGAAGGAGCTTTTCTCTGTTATATCTAAATCTGCTTCAAGCAATGCTAATGTGCTTATTTTAGGGGAAAGTGGCACTGGCAAAGAACTGGTTGCCAAGGCAATTCACAACATGAGCAATAGAAAGGATAATCACTTTGTAACTGTTAACTGTGCAGCAATCCCGGAAGGATTACTTGAGAGTGAATTGTTTGGCTATATGAAAGGAGCTTTTACAGGAGCTTCATCAAATAAACAGGGGCTGTTTGAACTGGCAAACGATGGAATATTATTCCTGGATGAAATCGGGGAAATGCCGATGAATCTGCAGGCAAAACTGCTCAGAGTGATAGAGGGGGGCGCATTCCGAAGAGTGGGGGGTGTATCAGATATTAAAGTTGATGTAAGGATAGTTGCTGCAACTAATAAGAATCTGCCTGAACTTGTAGAGGCAGGTCAGTTCAGGGAAGACCTTTTTTTCAGACTTAATGTTCTTTCACTTAAGATTCCTCCCCTTAGAGAACGTCAGGATGACATCCCTCTGCTCGTAAATCATTTCCTCAAGAAGTATGCTGTAGATGACAAAATATTTTCTCAGAATGCTATAACAACATTGCAAAACTACCACTGGAAAGGTAATATCAGAGAACTTGAAAATATAATTGAGAGAGTTCTCCTTTTAAGCAACGAAGATGTTATTGGAGTCAGATCTCTTCCTGAAGAAATACGATCCAACACAGACAGGGAAACGGTTCCCGTATCGGGCAGTATTGATATTGATAAACTTATGGAAGACACTGAAAAGGCTTACCTGCTTAAAGCCCTTGAAGAAACAAACGGCGTTAAAACAGAAGCAGCAAAGCTTTTGAAATTAACCTTCCGGTCATTCAGACATAAACTTAAAAAGTACGGGATCGATAAAAAAAGAATCACAGATTAGTTATTTATTTTTCTCCCTTTTCAACCTATACATAATTTAATAAAAAAGCATATATATTTCTTGACTATTAACTTATCATTATGGCAATCTTCTAAAGTAGCTTATTGGAGACTTTGTTATTTTGAAACCTCACATTATAATGCAATTTCCGGTTTGCTCGTAACATGCCTCCTTTAAACTCTAATTACCTGAAAGGAGGAATATCTGTATGCCAACTGGAACTGTAAAATGGTTCAACGAGTCAAAAGGTTACGGGTTCATCACTCAAGAAGACGGTACTGACATTTTTGCTCATTATGCAGAAATAAGCGGTGATGGTTACAAGACCCTGACTGAAGGCGAAAGTGTAAGCTTTGAAGTTGTAGAAAGTGAGAAAGGATTAAAGGCTTCAAATATAGTCAAGCTATAAAGCTACAAGCAAACTCTATTTCTGTAGTGATATAATATTCTGGTTTTTTGGGGAAATTATCTGATGATGGTGGTAAGAGACATGAATGAGCAAGATAGAGAAATGGAAATAATAGCTTTGTTGTCCAATCCTGATGAAAACTATACCTATATCAACTGTGATAAAGACATTATTGATCACGATTGCGCTAATACAAATGAGAAACGGCAAATCAGACTGATTGAAATCGAATACTTTAAAGACGCCGGTCTCAATACAGACAGGGCAAACTTCTGTGAGCACTGTAATCAGGTTTTTGTTTTAAAATCAGATTAGCAAAAGCAGGGGTTTGGGTTGAGCAGCAATATCACGTTTTAAAGGGCGGGGAAAGCCCCCTACAATAAATCCAAACAA
>CAYPIT010000060.1:0-12163 GCA_964410825.1 uncultured Nitrospiraceae bacterium | reverse complement strand
TTTTCTTTTTTCAGGTATTTTTTTCCCTCTTGATACGCTTCCTGTTCTTGTGGGAAAGTTAGCATTTTTTAATCCCCTGTATCATTTGGTTAATATATGCAGGGCATTTTCTGCGGGTTCTCCGGATATCGCTGTGTGGGACATGATCTGGCTTATCGCAGTAGTCTGCCTGCTGTCACCCTACCCGTTTAGATTAATGCGCAGGCGTATCGTAAAGTAAAACATGGTTCATCGTTGCCTGCTTTGATTCAAGATATTAATGAATAATGCAGGCTAGTCCTATTCGATTCTTACAATAGTTTCTTCAGGCAGCAGCTTTAAGAGTTTATCAACTGCACTGTTCAGATGTGCCTCAGACTTTGATTCTGCTGTTATTATTATTCGGTAATCTTCCTCACCCAAAGCAGGATAAGATCCAAACATTACATCTTGATTGTCTGCAACGACCTGGTTAAGTGTTTCTGTGATCTCGGTCTCATGACTGACCAGGAAAATGCGCTTTAAATAAAATGAAGAGGATCGAAATCTTTCCTTAATAGCAGAAAATTTATTCTTGACATAGTCAGGGATGCCAGGGAAAATAAAAACATTCTTGAAGGCAATGACAGGGAAGCGCATATTTTCACTAAAAATAATTTCAGAACCTTCAGGAACTTCAGTCATTTTTAATACCGCTGAATTAGGCTTTCTTCTATATCGCGATAGCAGAATCTCCCTGATTTTTTTATTGCTGACAAGACTTACGCCAAATCCATCTGCTACTGCGGCCATTGTAACATCATCATGAGTAGGGCCTACTCCACCCGACGTAAAAACATAATTATATTTACCAGAAAACCGGAATATTTCCCCTCCTATTGTTTTGATATCGTCCGGTATAACCGAAATACGCCTGACATCTATACCAAGACTCCTAAGCTCACACGCCAGATAGTATGAATTGATATCCTTTACTTTACCTGACAGGATTTCATTCCCTATAACAATAATACCGGCTGTCTTTAATTGACTCATAAGATTATAAAACAAATCCTGGAATTGTATGAGTTAATAATATCCTATTATTACCCTGTCTATCAATTCAATAACTTTCTTTTCAGCTACCTTATCCAATCAGGCTAAAGTTTTAACAGGTATTTACCGAATTATGAATTAAGTGTAAACGCATGGTTTCATGTTTAATTATATTAATTTCTATCCGGTGTAAATGAGGGGTTACCACATGCAACTATGCACACTAAAATCTATTTTGAGGAGCAATAATTATGTTAGATAACGAGCATTCATATAATGATGTTGGAACATTAAGAGAAAGAGACGCCTTCTTTAATATGCTTGAAGACATTAATGATTCATATCTGGATCTTGAAGACCTTTTCATGAAACTTGTCCACGTAACGATAAACGCCCTCGACACAAAAAGTCCATGGACAAAGGGTCATTCTGAAAGGGTATCCAAATATTCAGAACAGATCGCGATAGAGATGCAGGTTGATGAGGATGATGTCAGAGATATCAAGTTGGCGGGTCTGCTTCATGACATCGGCAAAATCGGGACTTACGATTATCTTCTTGAAAAACCCGGTAAACTGACCAAGAAGGAATTCAATGTAGTCAAGAAACATCCGGAACAGGGAGTAAATATTCTCAAAGACATAAAGCAATTGAATAACATAATTCCTTATATAAAACACCACCATGAGAAATTTGACGGCAACGGTTATCCCAGCAGGCTTTGTAGTTCAGATATACCGCTTGGCGCAAGGATACTTCATGTGGCTGATTCATTTGATTCGATGACATCTGACAGGCCTTACAGAAAAGCCCCGGGTATTAAATTTGCCCTTCGAGAGCTGGACCAAAACAAAGGCAAACAGTTTGATTATGATGTAGTTGAAGCATTTATCAGAGCGCTCAAGAAAGAAAAATAACTTTAGGAATCGATCAGGACATCTTCAAGATAACTTTTATCATTCCTTTTTTAGAGGCATATTTTAATGCCTTCAATCCATCATCAAGAGGATAAATATTACTGATAAGAGACGATAAGTCGATCGCACCGGACTTGATAGCCTGTATGGCAGGCTTGAAAGGTCCACAACGTGAACCGATCAGAGAAAGTTCATTGATTACTATATGATTCAAATTAAATGAGTTATTTTTGGCAACAGTTGTTTTAAGAATTATCTGTCCCTTAGGCCTGACAATATTCAGAGCAGTATCAATTCCAGAACGGGAACCTGTACACTCAACCACAATGTCAAATTCTGGTTCTTCATATGAAGAGCTAAGTTCTGTCTTTATTCCTAATTTACCAAGAATCGCAAGTTTCTCGTCATAATGTCCAATAACTGTCAAATCACAATTTGATGCCGCAAGAGTCTGACTGACAAGCAGACCAAGTTTTCCATCTCCCAGGACACAAACCCTGTCAGACGATTTGATATTGACCTGTTCAAAAATTTCAAATGCAGCAGCCAGAGGCTCTGTAAAGACCGCCTCTTCATCAGAGATATGCTCTGGAACAGTATGCAGGTTAGCCAAAGGCAGAGTTATGTAGTCGGCAAACACACCATCTTTATCCATAATCCCGAGAACAGAACGATGGGAACAATGGCTGCTGCTATTATTCCGGCAAAAAGAGCAGACGCCACATCCAAGATTGATTTCACCTACAACTCGATTCCCAATAGCGCTTTTTTGGTCGCACTGTTCAATGACCCCGACAAACTCATGACCGAGTATCCCTCGAAATTTCATATAGCCTTTAATAATTTCAAGGTCGGTATTGCAGATTCCTGCATGAGTTACTCTTATAAGGGCCTCATTTTCTCCCCTTTCAGGAACCGGATAATCAGTTCGAAATTCAAGTTTGTCATCAAAAACAATCGCACGCATATTGAATTTAGTATTAAAATGATAATAAAGACGTTCTTTACTCCTTTCAAGGCTAATCGAATATTAAATATACCGAGGCTTAGCCTCGGTAGTCAATAGCATAGGAATAATCATGGTTTGTGGATTATAATATTCATCAAAGAAAACTTAATAAGGAGGGTCAAATGCTTAATAAAGTCTTCATAACATTTGCGTTACTATCAGTTTTTTTATGTTCACTGGTATATGCACAGGATATATCGATGGCACTGAAAGTTAGCACATTAGGAGCTGGCCTGGAAGCCCAAAGAACTTTCTCGGATTCATTTGGTGGAAGAGTCGGAATTAATTATTTTACCTATGATAAAAGTGGTACAAAAGACGATATTGATTACAACATCGATCTAAACCTATTGAGCGTATCTGCCCTATTAGACTGGCATCCGTTTAAGGGAAGTTTCAGGATAAGTGGCGGGGCGCTCTACAATGGCAATGACATAGATCTGGATGCTAAATCAGCTGCAACCTATCAAATTGGCGGTACAACTTATAATGCTGGAAGTATAGGAAACCTGACCGGAAATGTTGATTTTAACGATATAGCCCCATATTTAGGAGTTGGCTGGGACTCAACCTTCGGGAAAAGCAGGAAGTTCGGATTTCTTCTGGAACTTGGCGCCATTTATCAAGGCACTCCTAAGGTGGATCTTTCAACCAGTATCGCTGCGAGTCAGGCATTGCAGAATGATCTGCAAGCTGAAGAAGACAATCTTAAAAAAGATCTTGATGAGTTTGAGTATTATCCGGTGTTGGCAGTTGGATTTAATTATAGATATTAAAATAAGTCAAAACATTTCAAAAAACTGCAAAATATTTAAGGCTTGCCTGTAAGGGGATCAGGTAAGCCGGCTTCTTTAAATCCCTTAGCCCGTAAAACGCAACTGTCACATTTCCCGCAGGCTTTATACTTTTGTTTGTGTTCTGTAGAATGCATTTTGTCATCTGAAACAGGATCGTAGCAGCTCCAGGCAAGCGAATAATCAACTTTAAGTTCAGTTCCTTTCCTGATGATTTCGGCTTTGGTAAGTTTAATCAATGGAGACCGTATGTTAAATCTTATATTGTTTTCAACAGAAACCTTTGTAGCAAGATTAGCCATCTCTTCAAAAGACTTGATAAATTCCGGTCTGCAATCAGGGTATCCGCTGTAATCAACAGCATTTACACCAATAAAGATGTCAGTGGCATGAAGAGATTCTGCCCACGCGAGAGAGAAAGATAGAAATATGGTGTTTCTTGCAGGGACATACGTAACTGGAATATTTGCTTCTTTTTTCCCCCCGCTTTTCCGCTTTTCCGCTTTCTGACAATTTTTCGGCACTTCAATATCGGACGTCAGAGCAGAGCCCCCGATTTCACGAAGATCAAAGTTGATAATCATATGTTTCTTTACATCGAAATTCTCTGCTTGCAACCTGGCATAATCAAGTTCGATCTTATGCCTCTGGCCGTAATCAAAGCTCAGGGCGTATATATCGCGGCATTCGGATTTAGCGATAGCCAATGTGGTAGTTGAGTCAATCCCTCCGCTAAGAAGAACTACTGCCCTGTTTCCAATCATTGATTAACTCTTCTGATCATCTTTCTCTCCCAGCCTTGATTCTGTTCCGGCAATCAGATTTTTAATGTTAGAGCTGTGCTTAAAGATAATCAGAACCGCAAGTAAAATTCCAAATACTATCGAGACAGTTGATGCTTTTTGCGCAATAAAAATAAGCGGTAAAACACCCATAGCTATAATGGCCCCGAGTGACACATGCTTAGTTACAACAACTACAGCAACCCAGATCAAAAAAGTAACAATAGCATTTAGAGGATTATATATAGCCAAAACCCCGAAACCGGTCGCAACTCCCTTGCCACCTTTGAATGAAAGAAACACCGAAAACATATGTCCGAGTACAGCTGTCAAGCCTATAACAGCTTTTAAGATTTCATCTGTTGCCTGGTCTGTATTAAAAAATATATACCCGCATAACAGAACCGGTATTGCACCCTTAACAAAATCTCCCAGTAACGTTAGTATTGCCGGTATCTTGCCAGCATTTCTCAAGACATTTGTAGCGCCAATATTCTTACTCCCTGCCTGCCTTATATCTACCCCGCTCTTTCTTGTAAAAATAATTCCAAATGGGATCGAACCAATGAGAAATGTTACAGGAATGAACAGGATTAAAATAGAACTGACAGTAAAATCCGGATTCATCATATCTTTTTCCAGAATAAAATAAAATACTGAATACCCGATGTCACACCCAGTATCATCGAGACCCATAAGAGGATTATCCCCAGGGCGTAGAAATCGGCAAAAACAAATGTTTTGTCAACAAGAAGAATAATAATTGATGATATCTGCGCAGTAACTTTTAACTTTCCGCCCATTTCGGCAGGTATTACGATATCTTTGGTCAGGGCAACTATTCGCATGCCGGTAACGATAAATTCTCTGATGATGATCAATATAGCGATCCATGCAGGAATGAATTCCATGTCAACAAGCAGAATGAGTGCGGAAATGACCAGCAGCTTATCGGCAATAGGATCAAGGATAATGCCAAGCTTTGTTACCTGCGAAGACCTTCTTGCAAGGTAACCATCAATTAAGTCGGTAAGTGCGGCGAGTCCGAATATGACCGCCCCGAGAAACGGGTTGCCAGGGGTAATCAGAACAAAAGGAAGAATTATTACTATCCTGCTAAAAGTAAATATCGTGGGCAGATTAAGCAAGTGATTCCCCTGATACTTTATCCCACAGCCCCGAATGTTTCAGTATCAGATCTGTAAATTCCCGAACAGCCCCTCTTCCTCCATTTTTGGTCATCACTAAATCAGCATATGTTTTGGCGCCTTCCTCAGCATCAGCAGGCGCTGCAGAGAGTCCCGCTTTTTTCAGGAGTTCCTGGTCAACAATATCGTCTCCCATGAAGGCTATATTCTCGTCTTTATAATCATATGTTACCAACAGCTGTTTGTATACCTCTGACTTTTTGTAAATCTTCTGAAAAACTTCAGTAATGCCAAGTTCCTTTGCCCTTATCTCTACAACCCTGGAGCTTCTTCCGGAAATAATTGCGGTCATTATCCCTGCCCTTCCCAACATCTTTATACCATGCCCGTCTCTCACATGAAAGCGTTTCAGCTCATTTCCTTCATTATCCAGAATAATGCTTCCATCTGTCATTACACCGTCAACGTCGAGAATAAGCATTTTTATTTTTTTCGCCTTCTCTGTTAACTCCATTACACTATTCCAGCCTTTAACAGGTCATGCAGATGTATTATTCCCTCTATATTATTTTCACTATCTGTAACCATTAAAACAGTAATAGAAAATTTTTCCATTATCGACACTGCCTTTGCAGCAAGGATATGCTTCTGAATTGTTTTAGGCCTGTGCGTCATAGAATCAGCAGCCTTTAAAGAAAAAAATTCCTCGCCCCACTTTTCGAGACCTCTTCGAAGGTCACCATCAGTTATCACACCCTGCAGCCTGGAATCATCATTTATTACCGCTGTTATTCCAAGCCTCTTAGACGATATTTCCATGACAGCTTCTTTCATCAGCGTATCGAGACGTACTACAGGAATTGTGTCTCCTGCATGCATGAGATCTTCAACCGTAAGAAGTAATTTACGTCCAAGGTTTCCTCCCGGATGAAAAACGGCAAAGTCTTCTTCAGAAAAACCTCTCTTATTCAGTAACGTTATCGCTAAAGTATCTCCCATCGCAAGAGCTGCGGTTGTAGATGCTGTAGGCGCAAGGCCCATTGGGCAGGCCTCCTTTTTTACTGATACATCAATGGAAACATCTGATCTCTTTGCCAGAACTGAATTAAGGTTTCCGGTCATACTGATAATCTTTATGTCGAGCCTTTTAAGGGCTGGAAGCATATTGAGAATTTCCTCTGTCTCACCACTGTTTGAGATTGCGAGAACTATATCACCTTTCGATACCATCCCTAAATCACCATGACTGCCTTCAGCGGAGTTTAGAAATAAAGCCGGGGTTCCTGTTGACGCAAGAGTAGCAGCTATTTTTTTCCCGATGATTCCAGACTTGCCCATACCGGTAACAATTACTTTGCCGGTACAGGAATACATAATTTCGATCGCCTCTACAAATTTCTCATCAATGCGTTCGACCAATGCACCTACAGCATCAGCCTCGATCTTTATAATATTTTTTGCCTGTTCAATAAATTCTGACATTTCTTATTACCAGCCTTTTACCATATCATTCAATTCCGAAAGTCTCTTTGCCATAGCAGGGAAAGATTCCATTTTTAACATGCTGGGACCGTCACAGGGAGCTGAATCCGGATCTTCATGTACTTCCATGAATATCACATCACATCCGGCCGCTACCGCCGACCGCGCCAAAGGCTCAATAAATTCCCTCTGTCCGCCAGAAGAGGCTCCCATTCCACCGGGGAGCTGTATACTGTGAGTCGCATCGTAAACAACCGGAAATCCATATCCCCTGATAATAGGCATCGAACGCATATCTGCGACAAGATTATTATAACCGAAAGATGTACCTCTTTCTGTTATCAGAAGCTTGTTATTGCCTGTTGAGACAACCTTATTTATAATATTCTTAACATCCCATGGAGCAAGAAACTGGCCTTTTTTGATATTCACCGGTTTTCCGGTCTTTGCTGCAGATACTACTATATTAGTCTGCCTGCATAAAAAAGCCGGAATCTGCAGTATGTCAAGAATACTTGCTGCCTTTTCAGCTTCATCTGCTGAGTGAATATCCGAAATTACAGGCAGACCTGTGACTTCCTTAACTTTATTCAGGATTTCTAATCCTGCATCAATCCCGGGTCCCCTGAATGAATTAACTGATGTTCTGTTGGACTTATCGTAGGAACTTTTGAAAATTAAAGGAATCTTAAGTTCTGAAGCATACCCCATCAGTTTTTCAGCCGCTTTAATGGTAGATATCTCATCTTCAATGACACATGGGCCTGCTATAAAGGCAAGAGGGTTATCAGCGCCGACGCGAATATTACCTATTTCTATTTCTCTTGTAGACATGGAGATTAATTATCGTTAATACTTATTTCATCTGAATGCTGATCATGATCCGCCCCCCCCGATCAAGTCGGGGAATGACAGATTTAGGACATGATTTATATTTATTGCAATTAAACAATATGTTAAAGATATTAACTAAAAGTAATATCTAAAGATTTATGTTTTCGGAGAGTGTATGGCAGAGCCATGAACATCTTCTGCTGTTTCCATGAGACCTTCTGCAAGAGTTGGATGAGCATGAATAGTACGGGCAATGTCACCGGCAGTCAATCCCTTCTCCATTGCCAGGGCTGCCTCGTGTATTAAATCTGAAGCATGCGGTCCTATTATATGGGCCCCGAGTATTTTGTCGGTTTCTTCATCAGCAATAATCTTAAATAAACCCGATATCTCACCGATCGCATGAGATTTGCCAAGCGCTCTGAACTGGAACTTGCCCACTTTATATCTGATCCCCTTTTCGACGACCTGCTTCTCCCTTAACCCTACAGAACCGATCTCAGGACTGGTAAATATGGCTGCGGGGACTACATCATAGTTAACCTCTGAATTACCACCCATAGCATTTTCTGCAGCTACAATTCCTTCTTTTGATGCCAGATGCGCAAGCATAATACCACCTACAACATCGCCGATTGCATAAATACCATCAACGCTTGTCTGCATTTTTTTATCAACCTTAATTTCACCCCTTTGACCGGTCTCAATTCCATTCTCCTTCAGACCGATCTTTTGGCTGTTTACTGCCCGTCCAATTGATACAAGTACCTTTTCGACTTCAATGGTTTTACCATCCGAAAGTTGAACAGATACACTATCGTCTTTCAGATCAACTTTTTCAACGCTCTTATCAGTCAACAACTTAATTTTATTCTTTTTCAATTCTCTCTCGAGAATCTGAGATATCTCTTCATCCTCAGTTGATACTGCATTAGGCATCATCTCTACCATTGTTACATCTGAACCAAATTCTTTGTATATGAAGGCAAACTCACATCCAATTACCCCTGCTCCGACAATTAGCAGACTCTTTGGAATTGAATCAGGATTTATTGCATGGTCGCTCGATAAAATCCTGTGCCCATCGAACGGAAATACCGGAATCTGGACTGGTCTGGACCCTGTGGAAATAATTATTTTATCTGTCTCTAAATCGATAGAAGAACCATCACTCTGGCTGACCTGTATCTTTTGTGGGCCGACTATAACGCCTCTGCCTTCAACCAGATTTACGCCCCATGATCTAAAAAGAGCACGTATGCCTTTTACCTGAGTATGTACTACCTTGTTTTTTCTCTCAACAATTTTCCCTATATTTGGCGAAACTGTGCCGTTCAATTCGAGCCCGAAGGCCTTTGCATTATTAGTCTTGTGTAAAACTTCAGCTGATGCTATCAGCGTTTTGGTAGGGATACATCCCCAGTTAAGGCAGGTACCTCCAACTTCACTTTCTTCTATAACCGTTACATCCCCGCCAAGTTGAGCTGACCTGATGGCTGCAACATAACCGCCGGGACCAGCCCCCAGGACCGCAATCCTCATTATTTAAGCTTCACCTCTTCTTCAAGGTATTTCTCGTAGTCAGGCGCATCCATCAGACTGTCCAGTTCTGAATCATCTTTAATTTCGAGAACCGCTATCCATCCCTTGCCGTATGGGTCTTCATTGATTATTTCCGGTTCATCCGAAAGATCCTCATTGAACTTAATAACAGTTCCGCTAACAGGGCTTATCACAGAAGATGTGGTTTTTGTTGATTCTATTTGTGTCAATTCTGTTCCTGTTTCAACCTCTGATTCCAGTTCTGGTATATCAATATATACAATATCCCCGAGTGATTCCTGCGCATAGAAAGTTATCCCGACGGTTGCCCGGTTTCCGGAAACTCTTACCCATGTATGTTCTTTGTGATAATTAATATCATCAGGATTCATATTGCCCTCCTTGACTCATTATTAATACATTATATTGGTTAATCAGGTGTGTGAAATTCTATACAGAGAAAAATGCTTTTGTCAAGGAAAGATATTAATTCTTCATCAGACGATCTATGAGTTTTTTAGAACCTGCACCTGTCCATTTCATGGAACCTGTAAACTTGTGTTGAACGATACCTCTGCGATCAATCAGAAATGATGTTGGCAGGCCCACCACATTATATTTTGATGCTACACTGCTGTCCGGATCCGAGAGTATTATAAAGTCAGACGGATCCCTTTTAATATATTTTTTGAGCGCTGACACCGATCTGTCGATAGATACAGATATAATTATTAATTCTCTTTCTTTATATTCGTCATAAAGAGAGTTGAGATGAGGTCTTTCTTTTCTGCAGTATGGGCACCATGTAGCCCAGAAGTTTAACAATATAGCCTTCCCCTCAAAAGATGAAAGATTTATTGCAGTTCCGGAAATATCTCTCAGAGTGAAATCAGGAGCTTTGCTGCCTGTTAATTCGGAAATCGGCCATGGTTCAAATGCATTGCCACTGTTTGGTACCAGTAAAATAGATACCGTCAGACAAAACACCAATGATGTTATCAGTATTTTTAACATGATATACAGATCATATTTTATATTTTTTCCTCTATATAGACAAGTTTAATTGTGGAATATTACAACCGTAATTTTCAACCATCTGGATTTAAAGCGATCTTAAAATGATATTAATAAGGGAGGCAAATATTTACTGAAGAACCACCTGTATTTCCGGCATTCTCTCTTTAGAGGCAACTCCTATACAGTCACTTTCGCATTCAGCACAGTATCCAACACAGTGAAGCACAATTTTTTTACCCTTTATCCCGACCAGTTCGACTGAACTGTCATGAGACTCCAGGCATCTAAGCATGGTCGACCCTTTTAGCGGATTTTTCCCCCACGTTAGATTCTCCAACTTTGGCCTATACCCAAGAAGGTTTAGATAACCAAAAATTTACAGATATTATTTATCAGTTCCAACGATAGTTTTAATTCAATTCCTTATCTTTCCAGTATTTTGTGCCAGCAACCGTCGCCTGTAATGCCACCCCTGCTTCAGTAAGCTGATAAATTAAAATATCACTTTCTATATATATTTCTCCTCCAGCAGCAGCCCCCTTTTCGCCCGATTTTGCCGCGGCATCTGCCTGTCCACCAAATTCCCAACCCTTATCAATAAAATTATTCATTACCTGTTTGTTTTTAAAAATGAAGACAATCCTTATGTCTTTAATTCCCAACCCTAAACCAGCACCAACCTGTGCCATCTTCATGAATGTCTTTTTTCTTGTTGAGTTGTCTGTGACAATTCCATAACCATTACCTGTACTCAGAAAGAACAGGTAACTGCCAATGTTACTGAACACACCATAACCTGCAGCTTTTTTAATCATATCTTTTGTTTCAGGCTTAGTCTTGTAAAGTTCAGACAAAGTTTCATCTTTCATTTTCAAGACATAATTTCTTTGATCCTTTTTAGTCACTCCCTTGGGAGTGGCACACCCGGTCAAAAAAACCCCGATCAATATGAGTAGTAAGATTTTTTTCATTTTCATTCATCTCCTTTTATGGAAAATGTTTTTTTTAAATAACTTGCTATATAAATGCTAAATCTATAATCTATTTTTTTCAAGTTTACCGGCTCTTTTGTCATTCCAGCAAAGTCGAGAATCCAGCCCTCCCCCCTTGTCATTCAATCTACTGCCTTCCGGTTATTTCTGGCTGAAGACACTGAACAGTTTATCCAGCCCGGACTTCTCAAGCTTTGACACTGCCTCAAGCTCTCCGGCATCAAGCCATATGCCCTCACACTCCGAGCACTTGTCCACTTCAATGCCCTTATAGTCAACTGCAATTAGATCCATGCCGCACTTGGGGCATCTCATGAAGTGAAGTTCTTTCAGCTTTTTCTTTTCATCCTCTGCCAGCTTTTTGTGCATTTCCTCTTCAATCTTTTTCAGTCTCTCATATTCCATTCTCGCAATATATTCTTCTTCCTTTTCGGTTGGTTTTTGTGGCATAACTGACTCCCTCCTTATGTGTTTTTATTTTTTAACACTGTAAATATAAATATTGCTACAAAGATACCCACTACAATCAATATAACAATTACAGCAGATTTTACAATACAATAATGCCGACCAACAATGCTATGATCGGGGAATCCAGATTAAATTTATTAAATATGGGGCTCTGCCTCAAA
>CAYPIT010000059.1:0-12240 GCA_964410825.1 uncultured Nitrospiraceae bacterium | reverse complement strand
CAGAAGGCGGTTGCTTTTTTTCACAAAAAAGGGAAAAAGGTTATTGATCTATCAGCAGATTACAGGCTTAAAAGTTCAAAGGTTTACAAAAAATGGTACCGGACCGATCATCTCTTTACTCCCCTGCTCAGAAAGGCGGTCTATGGTCTGCCTGAACTATACCGAAAGCAAATAAAAAATGCCTCGATCGTGGCTAATCCTGGCTGCTATCCCACAAGTGCAATTCTCGGACTCGTCCCTGTCATGAGAGAACCATTTATTGATTCAGATTCAATTATTATCGATTCCAAGTCCGGAGCATCCGGTGCGGGAAGGAGCCCTGCACAACCATTCATGTTCTGCGAAGCAAACGAATCCGTTAAGGCATATGCTGTTGCTCTGCACCGACACACGCCCGAAATTGAACAGGAATTGAGTGCTATATCCAGGAAAAGCATAAAAGTAGTATTCACGCCTCACCTTATGCCAATGGATAGGGGAATACTAAGCACCATATATGTACGCCTTAAAAATAAATTCAATCTTTCAGACATACAAAAGTTGTATCGTAACTTTTACCGTGATGAGCCGTTCGTCAGGATTGTTGGAAATAATGTGTATCCCACAACTAAAGCGGTTAAGGGATCTAACTATTGCGATATATCAGTATTTCTTGACAAACATTCCGGTAGGGGTCAGACACTGATTATAGTAAGCGCAATTGATAACCTCATAAAAGGTGCGTCCGGTACAGCTGTGCACAATATGAATATAATGTATGGCTTTGAAGAATATGCCGGACTGTCCTCTCCTTCCCCATTGCCCTGATGAAGAGACCCTCAGGAATCCGCACAGTTGAAGTGCCCGGTTTCAGATTTGCAGGAATATCATCAGGCATTAAATCATCCGGGAATAAAGACCTTGCGCTAATTCTTTCACAAGTCCCATCAGTTACAGCCGGTCTTTTTACTAAAAACAGGATTAAGGCCGCACCGGTGAATCTCACCATGAAACATATTGCGGCCAAAAAGAAATGTCACGCTATCATTATTAACAGTGGTAACGCAAACGCCTGTACAGGCAAACAGGGATTAAAAGATGCTGAAGAGATGGTGCAAACAGCAGCGGATGAGCTCGGTATAGATTCTGGACTTGTAAGCATAGCGTCCACAGGCATTATCGGCATACCCCTGCCTATGCAAAAGATAAAGAAAGCGATACCGGATCTGGTCTGGGGACTTTCGGACTCATCACTGTCGGATTCTGCATACGCTATAATGACAACAGACACTTTCCCCAAGGTGTCAATGAAAAAAATTACGATAGGCGGAGCTACCGGCACAATAGCCGGCATTGCAAAGGGTGCAGGAATGATCTGTCCCGATATGGCCACAATGCTCTGTTTTATGTTTACTGACATATCTGTTCATCACAGCACTCTGAATTTTGCTCTCCGAAAGGCGGTCAGCAAATCATTCAATATGTTGTCTGTAGATAATGATATGAGCACTAATGACACTGTTATGATAATGGCCAATGGCATTCTGGGAAATACGCCATTGAAAAAGGGTTCCCGTGTTTATAATAAGTTCAAACAGTCTCTATCTGAACTGACTAATGACCTTTCAAGGATGATCGCTGAAGATGGAGAAGGGGCGACAAAGCTTATAGAGATTATCGTTAAGGGAGCAAAGACCGGGTCGGATGCAGAGAAGGTTGCAAAAGCGGTATCAACCTCAATGTTAGTAAAAACCGCCATCTATGGTAAAGACCCCAACTGGGGCAGAGTAATGGCCGCAGTGGGTTATTCAAATGCAAAAATCATTGAGCAAAAAATTAACATATATATTAACAAAATAAAACTGGTAAATAAGGGCGTCGGAACCGGAAATGACAATCTTGCTCGGAAAGTTCTTGCTAAAAAAAATATTACTTTAACTATTGACCTTGGAATGGGAAAGAAGGTATCAAAATCCCTTACCTGTGATTTAACGGATGGATACATAAGAATTAATGCGGCTTACAGAACATAGAATTCTTCGCAAATATGTAATTCAAGCACTTGACACAAATGCTTTAGTCCTATATTGTAATTTACATATATTAAATCAACGAGTTATAAATAATATGGGGGAAACTTGATGAAAAAAATGTTTGTCTTACTTATCTTTCTCATATTGCCTTGTACATTATTTATCTCTTCTTCTGACGCGGCAGACACGGAGCCGGAAGAATATATTGTCCAAGAAAATGATACACTGTGGGATATCTCTGATACTGAACTGGAAGATTCGTTTCTGTGGCCAAAACTCTGGAACGTCAATCCTCATATCGAAAATCCTGATCTGATTTATCCGGGCAGCAAAATAATAATCCCTTCCAGGGAAGAATTAATGCGCATGCCAGCTCCCCCCAAAAGACTTCCATTTTCATATAAGCCATCTCCTAAGAGAAGGCGGGAACCTACACATACCTTTGTGGCTCGCGAAAAAAAAATAAGCAAATACATTGTTAATAAGCCACTTTTTCTTCATAGCGGCTGGATTTCAGATAAAATTCAGAGTGTCGGTAAAATCAGCTATTACCCGATGGATCGTGAAATAGCTGCCAAGGATGACACTGTCTACCTGGACATTAATAAGGAATCTGATTCCGAAACAGGCTTTTTTTCTGTGAGAAATGTCAAGGTTGTTAGACATCCGATCACAGGAAAAACAATCGGAACTCACTTCAGAATAACGGGAACCGTAAAAGTGGTCGGGATGGATAACAATATTCCAAAAGCTAAAGTAACATCATCTTTTGAAGATATAACATTGGGTGAAGCACTTTTGCCTTTTAGAGAGATAGAACCACCTCTCAAACCAATCGAGCCCAGAACTCCTGATATAAACGGATACATAATAGAAACTCATCTTAACACCACGTTAGCGGGTGAAGGAGATATAGTTTTTCTTGACAAAGGGAAAGATGACGGTCTTGAATCAGGGGATATTTTTTCGGTTTTCTCGGATTCACCTGTAAAAAACTCCCTTGGCAAAATCCAGATTGTTTCACTTCAATCTACAACCGCAGGTGCAGTGGTGTTAGAAGGTACCAGGGAGATATCAGTAGGGTCTCAATGGGGACAGCCTTAAAACAATAAAATATTAAAATATAATTATGTGCCGACCAGGGCCTTGAGAGCTTTCAACCTGCTGGGGTGCTTGAGTTTTCTAAGTGCTTTCGCTTCTATCTGCCTTACCCGTTCCCTTGTAATTGATAAATGCCTGCCAACCTCTTCAAGGGTGTGGTCACGGTCAACGCCTATACCAAATCTCATCCTGATTACTTTCTCTTCTTTCGGAGTCAGAGTGCCAAGAACCTTTTTAATATAGCCCGATATCTCTCTGCCCTCTGCATCCATATATGGTGAAGGAGCATTTTTGTCACCAATAAAATCTTCCAGTTCAGTGTCTTCATCACCAACCGGAGTTTGCAGTGCGATAGGGTCCTGAATTGCCCTGAAAACTTCCTCGACCTTTCTTGTTGGTACTATCAGTCTCTTGGCTATTTCATCATCAGTGGGTTCTCTGCCGAGTTCCTGCGTAAGCTCCCTCGATGCCTTCGTGACTCTGTTATAAAATTCCATCATATGGACAGGTACCCTTATAGTCTTGGTCTGGTCGATCAGAGCCCTCGTAATAGCCTGTCTTATCCACCATGTAGCATACGTGCTGAATTTAAAACCCTTTTCGTATTTAAACTTGTCAACAGCCTTCATAAGGCCGATATTACCTTCCTGAATAAGGTCAAGAAGAGGCAATCCTCTCCCGACATAGTTTTTTGCGATATTGACCACCAGCCGCAGATTACGGGTTATCAGTTCATTTTTGGCTTCCAGCACAAATGCCAAAACCCTGCTGATTCTTTCCCACAAAAATAATAAAATTTCAACTTTTTTTCCTGCCTCAATCTCGATCCTCTTAAATATTGTCTGAGTACGTCCAAAAAGTTCCTCCATTTCAGCAAGTACTGAAGCTCTCACCCTTTTTTTGCTTTTTTCATTCTTAATGAGACTCCTCAACGATTTTAGAGACCCGCCATAATAGGAAAGTTCGTCATTAAAATCATTTATCACTTCCACCATCGCTTCGAATCTTTCAAGAGTCCGATCAATAACCTTGGTCACCTTCTCCTCTTCTTCCATTTCCTGTTCAGGATCTTCCTCAATAAGTTCTCGTTCTATTTTCTTTCTTATTGATAGGGGTTTAATAATTTCAGCGATGATCTCCTTGCCTTCTTCCAATTTTTTTGCAAGCTCTACTTCTTCATCCTTTGTAAGAATCGAAATATCTCCCATGGAATGGAAGTAAGCCTGGACAAGGTCCTCGGTTTTTTCATACTCCGGTGGCACAACCTCCTCTAATGGGAGAGTTTCTTCAGAGTCAACTATACGCACTCCCATGTCACTGAGAAGGTCCATAAGGTCTTCTATTTCGTCAGGTGTGAAAAACTCGGATGGCAGAGCTTCATTTATTTCATCATACGTCAGTACCCCCCGCCTTTTCCCAACCTCGATTAATTCATCAAAAACATCTTTTTCCTTCATATATTCTCCTTAAGTGAATTAACTGAAGAGTATAACATAAGGCATTTCTAAATTCTACTGTCTCCCCGAAAAATAGTTGCAAAATATATTCATTTACACCCGGTTAGTTATATCGAATATCCATATGAAATATACGTAAAAGATATGAAAATTTTGTGAAGGTGACGGATAGCAGGAACTATTTTTTTGAAAAAATCTTTTTGAGATTATTGTAGGTCTTTTTTAAGTGTTGAGGCATAACCCTTGTTTCCGCTATTATAGGCATGCTGTCAGTATCACCTGTCCAGCGGGGAACAATATGAAAATGCATATGGGACTCCATTCCTGCACCCGCGACTTTGCCAAAATTCAGACCAAGATTAAAACCGTCCGGATTTAATGCCTTTTTCAGGTTATCAACCGATTTATTTACGGTTTTGATGAACTCGAAAAGGACATCATCAGACAATCCATCAAATGATGATGTATGAAAATACGGAACAACCATGAGATGTCCGTTATTGTATGGGTATTTGTTCATAAGCACAAAACAGTGCTTGCCTCTGTCTAAAATTAGATTTTTTCTGTCTAATAAAGTGCTCTTTTTACTGCTCCCGTTTGAGATATCACAAAATAAGCAGGTGTTATGTTTACTCTCATCAAGGATATATTCCATTCTCCATGGCGCCCAGAGTCTCTTCATGTAATCTCTCTTTTTATTTTTTGCTTAATTTCGCGAGCACTTGCTGTACATCATCCCAGGTAAGCCATTTGTCTTTGGGATTTCTTAGTAAATACGCCGGATGAAACGTAGGCATGAGCGGAATGCCTTCGTAATCAAAGAAATTCCCCCTGAGTCTGCTTATAGGTAGGTGTGCCCCGATAAGAACATTGGCCGATATACGGCCCAGACTCATTATCACGTCGGGATTAATTATTTCCACCTGCTTTTCAATAAATGGCCTGCATGCAGCTATTTCGTCATCTTCCGGGTTTCTATTGGATGGTGGCCTGCATTTTACTATGTTAGCGATATAAACTCCTTCACGTTTTATCCCCATTTTTATTATCATTTTCGTCAGGAGTTTTCCTGCATCCCCAACAAAAGGCCTTGCCTGAATGTCTTCTTCCCTGCCGGGCCCTTCACCTATAAACATCAGCACCGCACCGGAAGACCCTTCACCAAAGACAATGTTTTTGCGGTGCTTCCAGAGCTTGCATCTCCTGCAATCACCAATTTCATCTCTAAGAAGTTTCAGCGCCTCACTTTTATGTTGAATACTGTCGGCCGGTTTAACGCCTGTCAATGCATCAGTTTTATGCATGTTCAACAGCTTTTCTTCATTAAACAGATCAGCAATATTCTCGATTCTGACAGGAAGATATTCAAACCCCAGTTCACTGTAAAACCACATCGCCTTTTTAAGCTCTCCGATTATTTCAGACTTATTAATATTCATCTGGTCATGTAAATTTCTTTTTCGTAATCCTTATTGCTGACTTTTAACTCTAAACTTCTGCCCCCTGCCTTTGCAGTTTACTCCCCCCATTTCAGTTTTGTCCTCAAAATCTTAAAATAGTCCCGATCGTGAAGAACAAAAAACTTAGTTTTATAATCCGCCTTTTTAATCTTTATCTTATCTCTGACCTTTAACGGATACCCTTCCTGTCCGTCAAGTGTAAGATAAATATCATCACCGGATTTGATACGCGCTTCCAGAACAAAGGTATCCGGTAATACAATAGGTCTGCTGGTCAATGTATGAGGACAGATAGGCGTCATCAGAAATGATTCCAGTGTAGGGTACATTATAGGGCCACCCGCTGAAAGTGAATGTCCTGTTGATCCTGTAGGAGTTGAGACGATCAATCCATCGATCCTGAATGTAGTGATATAATTTCCGTCTATATGAATATCCACATCAAACATTCTTGCCAATGCGCTCTTGTTTAAAACCACATCGTTCAGTGCATTATGCTGAACAATTTTCTTCCCCTTGCGGTATACATCAGCCAATAGCATTATTCTTTCTTCAAAACAGTCCCCGTCCGAAAATATCATGCCTAAGTTTTCTTTAACTTCATCCCCGCTTAATTCCGTAATAAATCCAAATCCACCTACGTTGACACCAAGTATAGGAATACCCAGATTACCGACAAGCCTGGCAACGCCAAGAAGGGTGCCGTCCCCGCCAAAGACTATAATAATATCAGACATGGGAGGTATATCATGTTTATTAACACCGTTAACTTTGAGAACTGAAGCTACATGATCTTCAACAAGGACTTTGCACTTTTTGCCTTTTAACAAGCGCAAGAGATCTTTTACCGCCTTAACTGCCAGCGGCTCACCCTCTTTTGCAAACACACCAATTGTTTTCATAAATCAATTCCCTCTATATCGATCTTTCGATCATGATACCCTGCATGATCTATCCTTACCTTAATTGTGTTATCAGTAATTTCATCCACGGCCTTCTCCGCCCATTCAATTACTGACACACCGTCTGTCCATAGATATTCCCGCAAACCTAGATCCGGGACCTCATCAGGGGTCATCCTGTAAAGATCTATATGATAAAACGGCACCGGAGAATCATGCTCAGCTATAATAGTAAAACTTGCACTTGTAATATCTCTTTCACTTATTCCAAACGCTTTCGCTATGCCCTTAACCATGGTTGTCTTTCCGGCCCCAAGTTCACCATAAAGACAGACCACATCTCCAGCTTTTAATTTACTCCCAAGTCTCAGTCCAATATCTTTTGTTTCAGATTCATTTCTACTAAGCAGGCTCATCCGGTCATGGCTCTTACCATATCAGCTTTTCCGACAATTCCGACAACAACACCGTCTCTCAGTACAGGAAGCAGATGAATATGCTGCTCTGCCATTATCGTAGCGATTTCCTCTAAAGACAGATCTTCCTGAATTGTTACAACTTTCCTTGTGCATATTTCATCCACTATCGTAGCAGCCATCTTTTTTATTTCATCTTCCATGCGGCCGGAACCGAGTAGAATAAAGGCATCAAACAGTCTCATTATCGTAGGAATATGCAATCGCTTATTTTTGCTAATAAGATCATTCTCGGTAATGATTCCAACAATCTTCTTTTCTTCATCAACAACCGGCACACCACTGATCTTGTTATCCATCAGCAATCTCGCAAGTTCTTCAACTGTTGATTCCGGCCTTACAGTAATAACATCCCTTGTCATGATGTCTTTTGCCTTCAGCATCTTCCCTCCCTTAACGAGTTAATTGTAATGCTCAAACAGATTTATCGATTTTCATATTCTACCACATTATAATAAATCCACCCTGTCTTCCCGCGTGGTCGTTGGCATACCTGTAGGAATGGAATTTATCCGGGTTACAAAAAGTACATTCTTCTGATTGCCATATGTTTTTCTGTTCAACCCCCATATTTAACGCCTGAATCCTGTTGGCTAATGACAGGTCAACGAAATACCTGTCTTCCTTTTTTTTATAATAATCCCCTTCACCGGTAGCTTTCTGAACAGCGTTCATGACTTCCTTTCCAACCTCATAACTGCATTGTCTTATACACGGTCCGATCGCAACCGATATTTGCCCAGGTTGACATCGGAATTTATCTATCATATTTTTTATAGCTTTTTTTAATATTTCCTTAGCTATACCCCTCCAGCCGGCATGGACCGCCCCTATAACCTGTCTGTGACTGTCATACAGAAGAACAGGGACACAGTCAGCAACCAGAACTCCTATCATTATTCTTCTTTCTGCTGTAATAACCGCGTCAGCTACCTCGGGATCAGAAACTGATTCAATAACCTGTATATTATCTGTATGCCTCTGGATTGGCAGGTAAATGCTGTCTTTTGAGATACCGGTTACATTAGAAACCGCATCAACTTTATCAGCTATATTTCCAAGCAGTTTTGTGGTAAAGAAGGCTTCTGTTTCTAAAGAAGCAATATTAGGAGGCTCTTCAAAGATCTTCATTATACGGGTAAATAATATTTACTGTTTTCTCAGCAAATTAAATACTTTTGGAATTGCTTTAATGATGTCAGATGCAATGAGAGACTGCTGCCCCACTTTCTCTGCAACAACATCCCCTATATGTCCATGCACGAAGACAGCAAGAACAGATGCATCCTCAGGGCTCAGCTTCTGAGCAAGAAATGCGGAAATCATCCCTGTCAGCACATCTCCTGTTCCGGCAGTAGACATTCCGGGATTACCGCTTGAATTTACAAAGGCGTTTCCATCAGGCTCAGCGATTACAGTCGGAACACCCTTCAGTACAAGATATGTCTTTGTTCTTCTCGCAAATGATACAGCAGTCTCTATCCTGTCTTCTTCTATACTTTTCCTTTTCCCGTCTGTGTTCTCTGCTGTGTGCTCTGTGTTCTGCATTAAGAGTCTCGCCATCTCTCCCGTATGAGGGGTAAGAATGACCGGGACTCTACTCTTTTTTAAAATACCGGTTTTGCCAGCTATCGCATTGAGCCCGTCAGCATCAATCACTAAAGGCACCTTCGATTTTAAAACGAGCCATCTCATGAGTTTTGATATCTCATCATCTACTGAGAGTCCGGGGCCAATTGCCAGTACATTCCCTTTCTTATTCTGAAACTCTAAAATTGCATCAACTGAGTTGAATGAAAGTGAACCGTCACCCTTATCGGCAAGAGGTAAAATCATTTCCTCTGTAACCCTTGATTGTAAAGCATCAGCTAATGTCTCAGGGATACCAATGGTCACAAGACCAGCGCCAGCCCTCAAGCAGGCCTTTGATGCCATCAATGCCGCACCGGTTTTCCCCCTTGAACCTGCCAAAAAAAGCACATGGCCATAAGTGCCCTTATGAGAATATTTCGGCCTTGTCCGCAACAAATGCACTGCATCCTGTTTGCGGATCAGGCTAACTTTAATCTTGTCTGACTGAAGCAGTTTTTGATGAAAACCGATATCTGCAATGAACAGCTCCCCTGAATGCTCAGCCCCCGGATAAAGCAGGTGCCCTCTTTTAGGAAGTCCGAATGTAATGGTACGCCGGGCTTTCACAGCGCAGCCCATTATCTGCCCTGTGTCCGAAGATACGCCGGAAGGAATATCAACAGATATGACAGGACAGGAAAGTTTATTAATTCTGTTAATTACACCAGACACAGGAGACCTGACATCCTTACTCAATCCTGTTCCAAGCAGAGCATCAATTATTAAAGAGTTCCGATTGAAGGGTTTAGGTTTAACAGTCAGAAATTTATTTATCGGAGAGATCGCTACACCATACTTTTTGGCTGTATTATAATTCATCTTTGCATCACCTTTGAGTTTATGCGGATTAAAGGCGGTGAACAGTTCCACTTCCCTGCCCTGATTGTGCAGAATTCTCGCGATTACAAAACCATCCCCCCCATTATTTCCACCGCCGCACAATACAACCACTTTTCTGTCTGAATATATCTCATTAATTTTAGAAACAACAGCAAGCCCGGCCCTTTCCATAAGCACCATGCCAGGAATACCATATTTCTTCATGGTAACTCTGTCGATCTCCTGCATCTCATTTGCTGTTACGATCTTTACCATTTAAAACCTTTTATTTTTCTAACCATCATTATTTATGACCAGTATAAAACATCGGCTTTAGTAGCAGTTATTAAACACGGAAACATATGCGGTCATTGTTCCAGCACAACACAGGCAATTCCAAATTCTCTTTCGTGACTGAGTGATAAATGACATTTAGTTATCGAGTTCTCCTGAAAAAAACTCTTTAAATTCCCCTTCACTTTAATTGAAGGTCTGCCCTTCTCATTTAAAATTATTTCGATATCTTTCATATTGACCGCTATCTCAGAACCTATCGCTTTAATAAGAGCTTCCTTTGCGGCAAACCTGACAGCTACAGAGAGATATGGCATCTTCTTCTCAAAGCAATATTCTGTTTCATCTGTTGTGAGAAACTTCTTAAAAAACTTTCTCCCCCATTTTTGATCCGCTTCCTGCATTCGGTCGATCTTTACAATGTCTATGCCAATTCCGTAAATCATCTGATTAAGCGCTTCATCTCTTTAACAGCTTTTTCTATCCCCAGGTAAATAGAATTTGAAATTATGCTGTGACCAATGTATAAACCCCTTATCCCTCTGATGGCAGCAATTTTCTTAACATTGGCAAAGTTTAATCCATGTCCAGCATTGACTGAAAGTCCGATTTTCAACCCTGCTTCCACCGCCTTTTTTACCCTCTTCAGTTCATCTGATTTCTTTTTGCCCCTTGCATTCGCATAGAGACCGGTATGTATTTCGACCATTTGAGCACCAAACTCTTTAGAAGTCTTTATATCATTAACCGAGGGGTTGATAAACAAACTTACCGGTATACCTCTGGCCTGTATAAATTCTATCGCTCTCTTTATTTTTTTTCTGTTTCTTTTCAGATTGAGTCCTCCTTCAGTTGTAAGCTCCGCTCTTTTTTCTGGCACAAGAGTTACCATCTCCGGCTTTATTTTTAATGCTATATTGACCATTTCACTTGTTGCAGCCATTTCGAGATTAAGTTCCTTTGATACCTTTTTCCTAACCGCTTTCAGGTCTTTGTCATTAATGTGCCTTCTGTCCTCTCGCAGATGCACAGTAATTCCATCCGCGCCGCCACGAATCGCCAGATCCGCGGCATATACAGGGTCAGGTTCAGTCTCCTTCCTTGCTTCTCTTACTGTTGCGACGTGGTCAACATTAACACCCAGAAACATGCTCACCTCCAAAATAAAAAAAGTTTTTCATAGGGTTCGTCCGAATAAGTACCGATGATCATTAAATAAGTTTTTAAACAAGTTGGAGGTTCATAATGGTTAAATTAATTAATGTAAAGGGGCTTTGTCAAGCAGCTAAAACACTGCTCATAGACAATTTGACTTAGTAGTTAAAAATCTGTTAAGTTATTTCTTAATTTTAATTCAGATAGGTATCGAGGGCAAACTCATGGCTAAAAAGACAACCGCTAAGACTACCCGGAAAGCTAAAAAGTCAGCGACCAGGAAAACTGCAAAACCAAAGACCAGGCTATCACCTAAAGCGACTGTGAAGTCCAAGACAAAGAAAAAAACAACAGCATCTACAATAAAGAAAAAAGGGGCCACGGTAAAGAAAAAAACTGCCTTATCACGTAGAGATAAAATCATACAGAAAATAAAACAGGATCTTCTGTCTCAAAGGGACGCACTTTTAAAGGAAGCTGAAGAAACTCTCAACGCTCTCCCGGGAGATATTAATTTTCCTGACATGGGAGACCAGGCAACTGCTGAGACTGACAGAAACTTCATGCTTCGGCTCAGAGACAGGGAACGTATGCTCCTGAAGAAGATAGAAGAAACTATCGCGCGCATTGATAATAATGATTATGGCATTTGTGAAGAATGTGAAAACGAAATTGGCATTAAGAGGCTTGAGGCAAGGCCAGTGACAACATTATGCATTGACTGTAAGACCCGTGAAGAAGAAGAGGAAAGAATAGCTGAAGGCGGATAAGAATTTTTTTCATTTTTGCAATGATATAAAGAACCCCTGCATACTGCAGGGTTTTTTTTGGCTTAAATGCGTTTCTGTTTGTGGCATACGATCTAAATTGTGGTGTATTATATTAATGTTTTTGAGGAATGCCACCGTAGCTCAATCCGGTAGAGCAATGCA
>CAYPIT010000058.1:0-12248 GCA_964410825.1 uncultured Nitrospiraceae bacterium | reverse complement strand
CGCTTCAATATGCAACTGATTATGACGAACAATCAAACTTCCTCAAGCTGCGGTTTAACAAAGGGGAAATAGATTTCATAGTGGCTCCAAGACTCACGCACACACAGGCTGAGGTAATGACAATCGATAACATGGCTCTCAGGACTGATCAGCCTGAGGAGATCGTCATCAAGAAGTTGTTCTACAGGGCTGAAAGTCTGAAGGTAAGGGACATAATAGATATTGCAGTTGTTATTAAAAACAGAAAAGAAAAATTATTGGCTCACCTAGATATATTTTCATCCAGACTGCAGGTCATCAATGAACGGCTGCATCGCATGAGCAGTGATTTTAAGACTATTGCGGAGCAGCTCGATCTCATAGACTTCAACCTTGCTGATGAAGCGCTGTTAATAGTTCAGTCTTTCCTGAAGGAACACAGCAAATGAAAAGGTACTTTTTGTATGCATTGAAAATTCCTGCAGGAGCCAGATTGCAGAGGCATTTGCGAAGATACACGGCGCAGGCGTGCTTGAGCCGTACAGCAGCGGTTCAAAGCCTTCGGGCATCGTGAATCTGAAGGGCATAGCCTCAATGAAAGAGATCGACTATGACATGTCAGCACACAGATCAAAGCCGCTGTTCGAGTTTGAGGATGTGGAATTCGACTACGTCATAACTATGGGCTGCGGAGATGCTTGCCCTTTTGTAAAGGCAAAGCACAAGGAAAACTGGGACATACCCGATCCTAAGGACATGGATGAGGAAGGCTTCCGGAAAGTGAGGGGAATGATCGAGGAGAAGGTGAAGAGGCTTATTTTAGAGTCAAGAGTCGAGAGTAAAAATTTAGCATCGTTCGTTATTCATATATATTGAGTAACTTTACGAATTGTAATAAAATATATCCATGATTGTAAACACCGCCGTTTTTGAAAAATTCGAAAGAGAGCAGATTAAAAAAACCAAACCTGATTACTTTAAATCTCTCCGTATTTTTGAAGCCTTATGGAAAGAAGCCGAAAATATTGGAGCGCTTCCATTAAAAAACCCTCTTGATGACATGGAGGCAGATTTCAAAATGGCGCGCATTTTAAATTCTTCAAATGTTTGAGAAACTGATCTCCAGGGTGGGACGGGTAATCTCCGAAAGTAAAATCCCTTATATGATAATCGGCGGACAGGCCGTTCTCCTTTACGGCACCCCGCGATTGACCCAGGACATCGACATAACGCTTGGTATATCTGTTGACGGCTTATTCGATGTTGTTGCAATCTGCAAAGAAGCCGGACTGAACATTATCCCGGACAATTATCAGAACTTTGCTCAAAAGACATTTGTTTTACCTGCACATGATAAATCATCCGGCATACGGGTAGACTTTATCTTCTCATTTACCCCTTATGAACAACAGGCAATAAAACGTGCCCGGAAAGTAAAAATTAAAAACAGGTTCGTTAAATTTGCATCTGTAGAGGATGTCATCATCCATAAAATCTTTGCAGGCAGACCCCGCGATATAGAGGATATCAGACACATTGTAATAAAAAACCGGTCAATTGACCGGGCATACATCAGAAAATGGCTGCGTAAATTTGATAAATCGAGCAAAACGGTATGCTTCACAGATACATTCAACCATACACTGAAGGAGATCGCGCAGAGATAAATACCTGTTTGTAACGGCAGCTACTCGCTGTCTATTACTCTGATTTCATCTCCCTTTTTGACTGTTCCGCCCTGCAGCACTACTGTAAAAATGCCCTCTTTTGGCATAACACAGTCTCCTGCCTGGTAATAAATTGCACAACGATTATGGCATACCTTGCCTATCTGGCTGACCTCCATCTCGATATCTTCTCCAATGGCAATCTTAGTGCCAACAGGAAGACTGACCAGATCAATGCCTTTAGTTGTAATATTTTCAGCAAAATCTCCCGGTCCAACCTCAAGCCCCTTTTCCTGCATTTTCTTAATACTTTCAACTGCGAGGAGACTTATCTGCCTGTGCCACTCACCTGATGCATGGGCATCATTTTCTATTCCGTAGTTCTCTTTTAAGACAGCAGATTCAACCGCTTTTTTTCTTACACCCTTTTTGCCGCTTATATTAATTGATATAATTCTGGCATTCATAATATTAAACTGAAATAATTACTCAGATAGCAATCAGGACTCATTTTCCTTATTGCCCTGGCCTTCTTCAGGTTTACTTTTCTGATTAGCATCAATCTCGGGTGGTCCTGACGTGGACTTCTTAAAGTTCTTTATAGCCTCACCAACCCCTTTGCCGATTTCGGGCAGCCTCGACGCTCCAAACAGAACCACTATAATCACCAGAATAATAATTAACTCTGTCACTCCCAAACCAAACATTTGGCTCTCCTTTTAAAATAGTATTGATGGTTTACCGATATTATATTTTAACATTAAAGATATCGATTTATGCCTCCATAAAAATATATGCATCTAAACGACATCATATCGGGTCTTCAATTTCTATTGTGCATTAAATCGATCTTTTTTATATAATTAGTCACTAACATTAGCGCTAAAACTCATGTCTAAAGCTAATAAATCAGATACAATATTCGAGAAACTGCTCGAAGAATCGGTAAAGGTTCACGGACATCTCTGTCCCGGTCAGGTGCTCGGCGTGCGCCTGAGCATATTGGGGCTAAAAATGATCAACATAGAAGACCCGAAAGGGAAAAACCGTAAAGATTTTATTGTCTTTGTGGAAATCGACCGCTGCGCAACAGATGCCATCCAGTCAGTCACCGGATGCAGTCTGGGGAAACGTTCTCTGAAATTTCTTGATTATGGTAAAATGGCCGCGACTTTTTTGAACCAGAAAACTAATAAAGCTGTTAGAATCCTGGCAAAAGAAGAATCCAAAAACAAGGCAAAGAATTATTTTCCTGAAATCGAGAATAAATATGAGTGCCAGCTGGAAGCCTATAAAATCATGCCTGACGATGAACTTTTTCAGTGTGAAGAGGTAAGGGTTGATATCCCTGAGGAAGATATGCCGGGAAGACCGATCGCACGAGTCCGGTGTGATACATGTGGTGAATACGTGCAGGACCGAAGAGAAGTTAAAGTGGATGAAAAGTTGTTATGTAAATCCTGCGCAGATGGAGGATATTACAGTTATAAAGTGGGTAAGTGAGGAAGTTCGGAAGAAAGTGCTTCCCCGCTTTTTTTCTTGACAGCGTTATGACAATTATGATATAACGGAGATATGGAAGTAAGGTCTAAAATATGGCTCGAGGTCGATGGTAATGCTGTATTTGGCAGCGGAAGAAGGGCGCTGCTAAATAGCATCGACAAATTGGGATCCATCAATAAAGCCGCAAAGGATACGAACATTTCATATAGAAAGGCATTGAGTTATATTCAGTCTATGGAAAACCGTCTAAATAAGAATCTTGTCGAAAGACAGGCGGGCGGAAAAAACGGCGGAGGAGCTATTATTACAAAAGAGGCACGAGCGTTGCTTGATAAATTTGAAAAGCTCGAAAGCGGGGTAAACGCACTGCTCGATTTAAGATTCCTGGAGATATTCGGTAACAGCAAAAATCAGTAATCTGTTTTTTATTTGAGATACGTTATGCATATTTGTTATAACGTCGATATTAATTCGAACACAAGCTGTATGTTTTGGAATTAAATAATTAATGAGGTGACGCTATGTGTGATATTAAAGAAAATAATGAAAAAAAAAGTTCCGGCACCAGGACAGTACCTGTTGATAAAGCTATTGGAACAGTTCTTTCACATGATATTACCGAAATAAGACCGGGTGATTTCAAAGGTCGGGCTTTTAAAAAGGGGCACATTATAAAAGAAGAAGACGTTAGTCATCTCAAGAGACTTGGAAAAGAAAATCTTTATATCCTTGAAATACAAGATGATGAAATGCACGAAAACGATGCAGCCTGTGCCATGGCAAGTGCACTTTCAGGCCCCGGTATTAAACCGGCAGGAGAGCCGAATGAGGGAAAGATTAACCTTGTTGCAAAATCTGACGGTTTATTGAAAATCGATCGTGAAGCCCTGATTAACTTCAATATGCTCGGTGACGTCATGTGTGCTACAGTTCACAATGATTCGTTAGTAAGAAAGGGACAGCACGTCGCCGGGACAAGGGCGATACCTCTTGTAGTCAAGAAAACAGTTGTCAGTGAAGCAGTAAGGATAGCTGAAAATTCCAGTGGTATTGTCAGTGTAAAAAAAATCGGAAAACCAAAGACGGGTATAGTTATAACAGGCAGCGAGGTTTATCATGGAAGAATAGATGATGCCTTTGAGCCGGTAATAAGAAAAAAAATAGATCAATTTAATGGAGAGATTATTGGTGTGCAATTTGCTCCCGATGATGCAGCGATTATAGAAAATGAAATTCGTGCATTAATATCATCAGGAGCAGACCTGATCATAACAACAGGAGGAATGTCTGTAGATCCTGATGATGTAACAAGGTTTGCAATAAGAAATTTAGGTGTAGAAGAAATATATTATGGATCTCCGGTACTGCCGGGGGCGATGTTTTTAGTAGCATATACGAGCGGGGAAGCGGAGAAGCGGGGAAGTGCGAAAGCAAAAAAGCGGGAAAGCAGGGAAGAAAGAAAGTCTGTAACTTCCGAACTTCCGAACTTCCGAGCTAACGAACTCATCCCGATTCTTGGTATCCCTGCTTGCGGGATGTATGCCAGCATAACAGTATTTGATCTGATTCTGCCAAGAGTGCTTGCAGGAGAAAAAATTGGAAGAAGGGAACTGGCTGAACTCGGTCACGGGGGACTCTGTTTAAAGTGTGATGAATGCCGCTACCCTGTCTGTCCGTTTGGGAAGTAACGGTTTAAGCAGTTCAAACGGTTTAAGCAGTTCAAACGGTTTAAACAGGTTAAACGGTTTAAACAGTTTGAACTTACTAATATATTATGAAAGCAACAGATAAAATCAATCCCCCCAAAGACTCCTTCAATCGCTCTATCGATTACCTGCGGATATCCGTAACAGATAAATGCAATCTTAAATGTGTATATTGCACGCCTTCAAAGGGGCTAAGGCATTTTAAAGAATCAGATATACTGACTGATGAAGAAATTATCAGGTTTATTAGTATTGCCCATAACCACGGGTTAAGAAAAGTCCGTATCACAGGTGGAGAACCGCTTTTAAGAAAAAATATCATTCAATTGATCTCATTGATCAAGAAAATCGGCATTGGTGAACTCAGCCTGACTACAAATGGACTCATATTATCAAAACTTGCCGAGAGCTTAAAATCTGCCGGGCTTGACCGTGTAAATATCAGTCTCGACACCATGGATGCTAAAAAGTATAAGGCGATCGCAAATGGCGGTGACATCAATCTCGTCTGGCAATCAATTCAAGAAGCGGAAAGAGTTGGGCTTATGCCGGTGAAAATCAACGTCGTTCCTATACGCGGGATTAATGATGATGAGATATTATCTTTTGCATCCTTGACCCTGGATAAGAACTACCATATCCGTTTCATCGAACTTATGCCGGCAAACTGTAACAGGCTATGGACAAAAGATAACTGTATTCCATCACATGAAATTATGGAAATAATATCAACGCTTGGCACTTTCAGAAAATTGGAGTTCAGAGGTATCGGGCCTTCGAGGAATTACAGGATAAAGGGAGCTAAAGGGGTCGTCGGTATCATAAGCCCTATAAGTGATCATTTTTGCAACTCATGCAACAGACTCCGGCTAACAGCTGTTGGAAAAATCAGACCTTGCCTTTTCTCAAAAGAAGAAATTGATATCAGAACTCCGATGAGAAGTGGCGCTTCTGACAAAGATATAGACATATTATTTCTTCAATCCATTCAAGTCAAACCGGAAAAGCATAAGCTCAACGAAACAACACCCTCAGATTCCCCTATAAAATCAATGTCCAAAATCGGCGGTTAATCTGAATTCTTTTCTGCCCTGGAAAGGCAAAGCCTTGACAGTGAACTTTCGTTCACCTATAATGTATTTATGACAAAAGAGATTAGAGATGAAAAGCTACGATCAAGGATCAGGGAAATATCACTTTTTTACTACCAAAAAGGCAGGATGCCAAGTTTCTCCGAGATAGGGGAGATGTTGAAACTGCGGTCAAAAAACGCTGTCTCCAAGTTCATTACCAAACTCGAACAACTAAATGTGCTTGAAAAAGATGATAAGGGCAGGCTTATTCCGGGATCAATAGCATCCCCAGTGAAAATACTCGGGACCGTAGAAGCAGGCTTTCCGAGTCCTGCAGAGGAAGAACTGGCAGACACACTGTCTCTCGACAACCTTCTTATACAGAACCGTGAAGCTACTTTTTTGCTCAAGGTATCCGGCGACTCTATGTATGAGGCGGGTATACTTCCAGGGGATATGGTAATAGTAGATAAAGGGCAGACACCCAAAACCGGTGACATCGTTATCGCAGAGGTTGATGGTGAATGGACCATGAAGTATCTGAGAAAAAGGGGTGCCAGTGTAACTCTTTTACCTGCAAATCTCCGTTACAAGCCTATCAAACCCAAAAATGAACTTAAAATTGCAGGGGTGGTAACAGCGGTCGTGAGGAAGTATCAATAAAAATGCTAACCATACGATCCTGGCCAAGGGCGATACTTCACCTGGATGCTGATGCCTTTTTCGCATCATGTGAGCAGGCGATCCATCCGGAACTCAGGGGAAAGCCTGTTATAACAGGCAAGGAACGGGGAATTGTTGCTGCCGCCAGTTACGAAGCAAAAGACAGGGGTGTTAAAAGAGGGATGAGACTATTTGAAGCAAAAAAAGTCTGTCCTGATATCATAGCAGTCCCTTCAGATTATGAAACTTACAGTCTCTTTTCTGTGCGGATGTTCGAAATACTCAGGCGTTTTTCACCGGATCTGGAGGAATACTCGATAGATGAGGCATTTGTTGACATAACCGGTCTCAGGAGAAAATTTCACGGTCCTTACAGTATGATCGCTGGAGATATACAAAAAACAGTAAAGACAGAACTGGGAATCAATGTATCAGTCGGGGTAAGCCTATCAAAGGTGCTGGCAAAGGCAGGTTCAAAACTCAACAAGCCACACGGGCTTTGCATAATTCCCGGAAGAGATATTCATAATTACCTGGAAAAACTGCCTGTAGAGAACGTATGGGGAATCGGCCCTAATACTGCAGCCTTTCTCAGAAAATTTGGAATAACCACCGCTCTTGAGTTTGCGGGCAAAGATGAGGGTTTTATAAACAAACAGCTCTCCAAACCTTACCGGGAGATCTGGCACGAGTTAAACGGAAGAAGTGTATATCCCGTAGTGACCGAATCAAAAAGCAGTTACCAGTCAATAAGCAAAACAAAAACATTTACCCCTCCGTCCAGTGATAAAGCATTTGTATTTGCACAACTTTCAAAGAATCTTGAAAATGCCTGCATAAAAACAAGACGCCACAAACTTGCAGCAACAAAACTCGTTGTGTTTCTCAGGAGGCAGGATTTTAAAAATACCGGTGTTGAAATAAAATTAAGCCGTTCCACCGCTTATCCGACAGAGCTTTTTGCCCCATTGAGAGAGGGTTTTAACCACATTTATATACATAATATTCCTTATCGTTTAACAGGGGTTGTTCTTGCCGGCCTGTTGCCGGAAAACAGGGTACAGCTAACACTTTTTGACGACACCGCAAAGATAGAAAAAATGACCAGGATATATGATTCTGTTGATGAACTGTCAGCGCGATTCGGCAAACATACTGTACAGCATGCATCAAGCCTCCCTGCAAAACTCCGGGCACAGCATGAGGGGACAAGGGGTGATGCAGCCAGAAGAAAAACCGACCTGTTCAAGGGGGAAAATAAAAGACAGCGCCTCGGACTGCCCATGTTAAATATGAGGGTGTAACTAAATCAAATATTAAAGATAAAAAATCAAAGTGACAAATAAAATCTCAAAAATATTTTTAATTTTTGCTTTGTATTTTTCATATTTTATTTTTAATATTTGATTTATCAGGTAGTAATATGATATAAAATTAAACTCTTTGCTCTTGCCGTTTAAGGCAAGGGCTGGCTTTCCTTAATGGAAAGGATTAACTCACAAGGAGGCATGAATGAATCTTTACGAAAAAATCGTTATCCTTGATCCCAATCTTGACGATACATCAGCAGAAGAAACTGTCGGAAAGATCAAAGATATCATCATCAACAAAGGCGGAGAAATTCTAAAAACAGAAAACTGGGGCCGCCGCAGATTAGCCTATGAATTAAATAAGCACCAGAAAGGCAACTATATACTTCTCCTCTTTAAATCCCCACCTGCAACAATAACGGACCTCGAAAGACTCTGCAAAGTGACCGACTCTGTTATCAAATTTATGGTTGTAAAGCTGACAAAGAAAAAGCATATAGAGTCGGTGCTGTCATCCATAAAAGAAGCAGAAACAAAGAAACAGTCAGAAACTGCTGAAGCAAATGCAGAAGGAGTTAAACTAAGAGAAGAGAACCTTTCAACACCAGAGGAGAAAGAAAGTGTTTAATAAAATCATTCTTATAGGAAATTTAACGAGAGACCCTGAGATGAGGTACACGCCGCAGGGCACTTCTGTATGTAATTTTGGTATCGCTGTTAACCGTAAGTATAAGCAGGCTGAGGAAATGAAAGAGGAGGTAACATTCATTAATGTCGTTGTTTTTGGCAAGCAGGCTGATACATGCGGGCAATACCTGAATAAAGGCAGTTCCGTACTTGTTGAAGGCAGGCTACAGGAAAGACGCTGGGAAACAGACGAAGGGCAAAAAAGGAGCAAGCATGAGGTAGTAGCACAAAATGTGCGTTTTCTTTCCAGGCGGCAGTCTGCCGGAGCAACCGCTACAGATTCAACAGGAGATGTGTCAGCTCCTGAAGAAATGACTGATATAGAACCATTTTGATTACATTTACATAAAGGAGATGAAAATTGTATCACAGAAGATATCAAAGAAGAAAGTTCTGCAGGTTCTGCGCACACAAAATCCAGTTTATCGACTATAAGGATATTAAGACGCTCAGACATTTTGTTACCGAGAGGGGAAAGATAATAGCAGCCAGGATGACCGGGAACTGTGCAAAACATCAGAGAGAACTAACAACAGCGATTAAAAGGGCAAGAAATATAGCGCTTCTGGCGTTTATAGAAAAGTAATGAGAATACCTAAGAGTTGGGTACCTGTTTTAGCAAAAGAGGTTATGGAAGAACTCTTAAGAAAAGAATCTATTAAGTTAAATGCGCCTCAGGAACAGGTTACGGGTATTCTTGAAGAGCTTATACTCGAAGAGCTTATGGTTGAAGACAGGCTCAATGACGAAGTCAGGGAAATATTAAAAAAATTCGATTCAGAAATCGAAAAAGGGCGTCTTGACTACCGAAGGCTTTTCGATATGACAAAACACAAACTTGTCAAGGAACGTAATATTATTTTATGAGACTCTCTGACGATAAAATAAGCCATCTTACACACATTGTCCTTAAAGGGCTTCTCGAGAAAAAGGCGATATCCTCAATTGAAGATGAAGGTCAGATCAGGCGTGACATAAGAAGAGTCATTATCAGAGAGATGAAGATCGCTGACAGTATCGATGAAATGGTCAGTAAAAAACTCCAGTCCTACTCAAAAAAGATATATGAAGGCAGTTCTGAATGGGAAGTACTGTATAATAAATTTTTTGATGAAGAAGCTTCCAAAAAAGGCCGGGCATAAATATTTTCAGCAATCATACATTTTCTTTTCAGGAAAAAACCTGTTGCCGATTAATAATGCGGAGCTTAATATACAAATAAAAGCAAATATATCACCATACCTTGTATAGAAGCTCTTGTTCTTGCCTATCGAAACCTCTCCGGTTAAGGTCGCCTCAACAAATATATCACTTCTTTTCAGTATGTGTCCTTTACTGTCTATAAAACCCGATATGCCTGTATTTGCTGATCTGACAACAGGCATTCTGTTTTCAACAGCCCTGAAAACCGCCATCGAGAAATGTTGATAAGGGGCTGATGTCTTACCGAACCATGCATCATTTGTTATTGTTACTAAAACATTAGCCCCCCTGACTGCAAACTCCCTGACAAGACCCGGGAATATAATTTCGTAACAGATCAAATTTCCTATTCTGGCAAAAGGGGTTTCCATTACAACATATTCCTTGCCTGAAACGAAATCGCCTATCGCAGTAACCATTTTTTTGATAAATGGCAAAATTCTGCTCAGAGGAACGTATTCGCCAAAAGGGACCAGATGTATTTTATCGTATATTGAGATGACATTGCCGTCAGGTGAAAGAAGGACCGCACTGTTAGAGAGCCTGGATTTACCATTTTCTTTATTTTTAGAGATAACAGTCCCCAAAAGCAGATGCGAGTCGGACTGTCCCTGAAACCTGATAAGTCTCTCAGTAAAAGACTTATCAGATCCAAATACAAAAGGGAGGGCTGATTCCGGCCAGACAACCATATCTGGCCTTCCTGAATAAGCAGCTGCAGTTAATGTCTCATACGTACTGATCACGTCCTGTTGAAAGCTTACATTCCATTTTTGATCCTGTGGAATATTACCCTGGATTACACTCACTCTTATTTTCTCATTATTCTCATTCTCACCGAGCCTTACCGTACCGTAAATTATTACCATCGTCAGGGTTATTGCTACAAATACAGTGCTTAATGTCAGCGGCCATCGGTCAACAAGTGGTTGCATAATTCGATTTTTCCTATATTGAACAATATCAAACAGCATCCCGTTGAGTGCTGATACCAAAAAGGAAATACCATAAATCCCCGTAATGTCCGCAATCTGGATAATTGTCAAGAGATTGTACTGAGAGTACCCCAGAATTGACCATGGGAAACCGGTAAGTGCATAGGTTCGAACAAATTCAAGCGAAACCCATAGAACGGGACATATAAGCGAAGCTGGAATGTTGGACCTTTCCGAAAGAAAATTGAAAGTCATCGCAAATACCCCTACATATAACGACAGGTATAAACATAAGAGTAAAAGTACAAACAAAGTTAAGACAATCGGCAGGTTTCCGTACATATACATCGAATGTGACATCCAGTAGACAGTACCCATGAAGTATACAAACCCTGATATCACACCAAGGATGAAAGATGTTGTCAGATTTTTCCCTTGAATCGAAACAAGCAGTAAAGCAATGGCTATCCATGCAAGGGGAAATAAATCAAATGGAGCAAAGCTCAAGACAAGCAGAGCACCCGAAATTAAGGCTAAGGCAATGTCTATTTTTTTAATCATTTATTAAATCATTACACTGCAATTATTCAGCAAAGAAACTATGAACCTTCTTGACAATAAAAAATTTTTTGATGTATGATTTATGTCCAGTAAGGGCAGTTAGCTCAGTCGGTAGAGCAGAGGACTGAAAATCCTCGTGTCCGTGGTTCGATTCCGCGACTGCCCACCACTTTCCTTTATCAAATTCAATGACTTGCCGAGCTTAAACATTGTGCTTCATCCACCCTTAAAATAGCAACTGTGCCCGAAATGTGCCCATTTTTTTGTACTTCTTTCTGAGCTTGTCTGATTCTTTCCTTTGTCTCCTAATGAAGGGCAAGGTCAATTAGAAAGTATTCAGTTCTTATCGATCTTTGTTTTTACAATCTCCAACCCCAGAACTTAAGAAACCTGGTGAAATTCCACATATCCGAAGAGTTTTTATTCCAAGGTTTTAAACTTGTATAAAAAGAATTTTTGGTTACCTTGGTGTCGCCATAAACTTTATCTGCTCCCACAAACAGATCAAGACTAATCGGGCTTAGGAAAATAGATTCCCATAACTTTATTGAGCCTTTAACATGTCCTTTTAATAATCCTTTCTTATAATAAAAGCTTGTAGTTTTACCATCAATGGGGATTGTTTCAAGTTCATTCATTTGGGCCAATGGCGAAATAATCTTTTGAAAATCTCTTCTGTTTTTTACGTCATGCTCTTCAATAATCTCTAAGTTCATAACCCTGTGCACACCTGGTCGTAAATGAACAAGTATCTTAGGTTTGTCTTGATCTGTATATTCAAGTCTCCAGGGGAGTTTTTCACCATAGACTTTTATAGGTTCTTCTTTCCAGTTTATAGGAAAAGAGTTATCAGAAAGATACGTAGTAGGAATTATGGCGAGATAGCAACCACAGGCATGAACCGTAGTGAAGAGCACTGGGCGATTCTCTGTATACACAGTGATAATTCATATAACTTATC
>CAYPIT010000057.1:0-12284 GCA_964410825.1 uncultured Nitrospiraceae bacterium | reverse complement strand
AGGATTAATGCGGGAAAGGCGGGAAAGGATTAATGCGGGAAAGGCGGGAAAGGATTAATGCGGGAAAGGCGGGAAAGGATGTAATGCGGGAAAAGGGGGAAAGAAAAAAAGTATGGGCACGGTGCCCGTTCCCTTAACTTCACAAATAAGGAGAAATTATTAATGCGAAGATATCGATCTCCTCGAAAAATGAAGCAAAGGCTTATTGAATTAATAATCGAGCGTACATTTAAATTTTCAAAAAAACCTACATTTAAACTTGCATCAGGCAAAACAAGCAGTTTCTATTTTAACTGCAAACCTACCACACTAAATCCGGAAGGGATGTATCTGACAGGACAGCTTATGTATAACCTTATGAAAAGCTATAAGTCTATGAAAATAAAAGCAATTGGCGGGCTGACTCTGGGTGCGGATCCAGTAGCTAATGCAATTGCCTATACATCTTATTTAAAAGGTGATTCAATAGAATCGTTTGTTGTCAGGAAAGAGCCCAAAAAACATGGGACGATGCTATGGATCGAGGGACAGGTTAAAAAGGGAGATAAAGTATTGATAGTTGAGGATGTGATTACGACCGGCAGTTCGACCCTTAAGGCAGTTAATCGAGCAAAGAAATGTGGTCTCAAAGTTCAGGGGGTTATCGTTCTTATTGACAGGCAGGAAGGCGGCAGGGAAAAGGTTGAAGCGAAGGGTGTGCCATTGAAGGCACTGCTGACGAAAGATGAAATATTCAGGGTTTATCAGGAAAATAAGCAATAATATCAGTTGGTTATAATGTGCATGCGGTATCGGCTGTCCAATTTCGATAACTAACTTTTCCTGTCATTCCCCGACTTGATCGGGAAATCCAGTGTTACTGATTATTATGGTTCCCCGGTTTCACGGGGACAAGTCTGGATTGTCCGGTCAAGCCTGACAATGTCAAAAAAAACAGGACTAATGACAAAAACTGACTTTATATACTGATTTTATATACAGACACTAACTAAAGTTTAAATAAGCTATAGTGATGTGAACATTAATTTTTTTTATTTGACGATGAAACTGAAGATGTACTACTATGATAAACCGTTTTTTCTAATCAATCCTGTAAATTCTGAAAAATTCTTACGGAAACAAGAATTTTTTTACATTGATAACGTGTACAAAAATTTTCCCTTGTCAAGAGACCGGGGGTAAAAAGAAAAAGGAGGGATATATGAGCGGTAAGTACAAAACACCAATGTTGGACGAGCTTGAAAAAGGGCCGTGGCCGAGTTTTATTACAGAAATAAAAAAGGCCGCGAAAACCAGTGAAATGGCGGACGATGAATTAGGCCAGCTGGAAAAATCATTTCAAACCAAACGTGGATACTGGAAACATGGCGGAATTGTTGGAGTTCTCGGTTATGGAGGGGGAGTTATCGGAAGATACTCTTCATTGCCTGAGGAATTCCCGAATGTTGCACATTTTCACACTATAAGACTTAACCAGCCAAGCGGCTTCTTTTATACATCTGAAGCCCTTAGAATGATTTGTGATATCTGGGACAAGTATGGAAGTGGTCTTACTAATATGCATGGTTCGACAGGAGACCTTGTTCTTCTTGGTACCACAACCGAAAATCTCGAACCGCTTTTTGCCGAGTATTCCTCCCGCGGGTGGGACCTCGGAGGCTCAGGCTCTGCAATGAGAACCCCAAGTTGCTGTGTTGGTCAGGCTCGCTGTGAATGGGCGTGTATCGATACAATGGCTATCTGCAATGATTTTACACAGCATTATCAGGATGAGCTGCACAGGCCGGCGTTTCCGTATAAATTCAAGATAAAAGTTTCCGGATGTGCATGCGACTGTGTTGCAGCTATAGCCCGTGCAGACTGCTCAATTATCGGAACATGGAAAGATAACATCCAGATTGACCAGGCAGAAGTAAAAAATTATGCTGACAGCGGCATGGATATTCAATCAGAGATCATAGATATGTGTCCAACTAACTGCATGAGTTATGACGGTGGGGCAATCAAGATTAATGACGTACAGTGCAACAGGTGTATGCACTGCATAGCAAAAATGACAAAGGCACTTAAGCCGGGCAAGGAAAGAGGCGCATCTATCCTGATTGGAAGTAAGGCCCCTATTGTTGTTGGCTCTCTGCTTTCATGGGTAGTTGTTCCATTTATAAAAGCTGATGCACCTTTTGATGAACTGAAGGATCTCGTCGAGAAAATCATAGAGTGGTGGGATGATAATGCAAAACCAAGAGAGAGAATCGGTGAGCTTATCGAAGTTAAAGGCATGAGGCCATTCCTTGAAGCAATAGGTGTTCCGCCTCAGCCTCAGCAAGTCAGGGAACCAAGAAAAGACCCGTTCTTTTTCTGGTCTGAAAGTGATTTCAAAAAATAATTAAATAGAAAATAAAAGAAAAAAGATAAAGGAGGAATTATCAAATGGCATTACCAGAAAGACAAACAGATATTGGGCCACCACATTATGAACAGTTTTTACCGCCGGTAATAAAGAAAAATTACGGCAAGTGGAAATATCATGAAGTAATGACTCCCGGCACAATGAAGCACGTAGCAGAAGGTGGAGATGAGCTATACACAGTAAGGGTTGCATCACCGAGAATACTTAGTACCGAGACAATCAGAGATATTTGTGATATGGCAGAGAAATATTGTGGCGGGTATCTCCGTTTTACAACGAGAAACAATCTTGAGTTACTATTGTCAGATAAAAGCAAGGTCGATCCTCTTCTTGCCGAGCTTAAAGAAAAAAATTATTCGGTTGGTGGAATTGGACCGAGGATAAGCAATATCATTCATACCCAGGGATGGGTGCATTGTCACAGCGCATGCACGGATGCATCAGGGCTTGTTAAGGCAATCATGGATGAGGTCTATGATTACTTCACTACAAAAGAGCTGCCGAATAAAGTAAGACTTGCCGTTGCCTGCTGTGTTAATATGTGCGGCGCTGTTCACTGTTCTGACATAGCTGTTGTTGCGGTTCACAGGAAAGTCCCTACAATTGATAACGAGACTGTCGGAAAAATGTGTGAAATTCCAACAACGATCGCATCATGCCCGACTTCTGCTATCAGGCCTAATCCAAAAGAGAAATCAGTTACGATCAATGAGGAAAAATGCATGTATTGTGGCAACTGCTTCACAGTATGTCCTCCTATTGATATTCATAAACCTGAAGAGGACGGTGTAGCGATTGTGGTCGGCGGAAAGATCGGCAGTCTCAGAACTGATCCGAAGTTCTCCAAACTGGCGATCCCATTTTTCTATAATGATCCACCAAGATGGCCAAAGGTTGTTGATGCCATTAAGAATATTCTTAATGTTTATGCTGAAAATGCAAAGAAACATGAGAGAGTAGGAGAGTGGATAGAGAGAGTTGGCTGGGAAGAGTTCTTTAAGCTCACAGGTATTGAGTTTACCTTCCAACACATTGACGACTTCACATTCATGAGAGACACACTCAGAAATTCCGCAGCATTCAAGTATTAAATTGCTATAAAAATGGCAAGCAGTCAGGCCTGATTTAATCGAGGGACTGCTTGCCATCTTTTCTGATAATAGTTAGTTTGTTGGTGCTAACAATTAATTTGTAAAGAGGAGAGAAAATGGAACAGACTGAGATTCAGGGAAAAATATATGCATATATGGAGCAGATGAAGGGCAAGAAGAAGCTGAAAGAAAAAGATATCATAAAGAAGATTTCAGCAGATCTGGAACAGGAAAAAGACATTGTCAAGAAGGCCCTCAGAGCAATGATCGATGTTGGTAAGCTGATGTACTCTTACGGTGGCGGTGCAAGCTCAGTAGAAATCCCCAGCGAAGAATACCTCAAAGAAAAAGGACTGCTGTAAAAACAGTTGTCAGATGTCAGTAGTTAGTAGTCAGTTCCTGATTATTTTCTGATTATTGACTACTGATCCCTGCTTTTATGGTTACTTCTACTCCACGACTTGTTGTCTCCGGTCTAAGAGGGGGCAGCGGCAAGACTGTTCTCACTTTATCACTCATTTCATTATTTAAGGAAAAAGGTTTCGATGTAACTCCTTTTAAGAAAGGGCCTGACTATATAGACTCGGGATGGCTTGCAAAGGCGTCCGGAGCTCCCTGTTACAATCTGGATCTCTTCATGATGACACATGAACAGGCGGTTAGTTCTTTCATTAATCACACGCAAAGTTCAGAAATTGCGATTATTGAAGGTAACAGGGGTTTGTTTGACGGTGTTGACCATGAGGGGACTTTCAGTACAGCGGCGCTTGCAAAACTGTTAAGCGCTCCGGTCATCATAACCATAGATTGCACTAAAGCTACCGGTACAATTGCAGCAATGATACTTGGGTGTCAGAAAATGGATCCTGATGTATCGATTGGAGGAGTTGTTCTTAACCGGATTGCAACATCGAGACAGGAATCGGTAATAAGAAAGGGGATAAACAATCAGTGTGGCATACCGGTGCTCGGTGTCATTCCAAGATTAAGGAAGGATCCTTTCCCTGAAAGGCATATGGGTTTGACACCCTATCAGGAGCACAAAGGTATTGAAGAATCGATAGCGGTTGTGGCGGGGTTTGGAGAAAAATATCTTGATATGGATGGGATATTAAGAGTTGCACAGAATGCAGGAGAGTTAAAAACAAAAGTCAGAAGTCAGAAGTCAGAAGTCAGTAAAAAAGGAAAATGGACTACGGATAACAGCCCAAGAATTGGCATCATCCGCGATTCTGCCTTCCAGTTTTATTACCAGGATAATTTAGATAAGCTCAAGGAGAGGGGGGCAGAGCTGGTTGAGGTAAGCCCGCTGAAAGAGAGCAGACTTCCGGATATAGATGTCCTTTATATAGGTGGAGGTTTTCCGGAGACACATTCAATTTCACTGGCTGAGAACAAGGATTTCAGGAGTTCTCTGCATAATGCAGTTCAGGATGGGCTTCCCGTATATGCCGAATGTGGCGGACTTATGTATCTAGGCCAGAATATTGTCCTGGATGATCATACCTATCCGATGGTCGGTGCGCTTCCGATTACGTTTGGCCTTGAGAAAAGGCCGCGGGCGCATGGATATACACTCATCGAGGTTGTGAACGCTAATCCTTATTTCCCTGTGAAGACGGTATTGAAGGGGCATGAGTTTCATTACTCGTATCTGCTCGATATTGACAGGAATGCTGTAAAGATGGTTTTTGATGTAAAACGCGGAAAGGGAATCGTTGATAATATGGACGGGCTGTGTTATAAAAATGTCCTTGCTACATACACTCATTTGCATGCTATAGGTTCACCGAAATGGGCGGAGGGGATGGTGGAGGCAGCTATAAAATTTAAAAATCAAAAATAAAAGATCAAAATTATGGAGGAGAAATTTAATTAATAATTCCATATTTTTACTATTTTTTTAATCTGTTAGTTATGGCTAGATCACGTCCCTTACAGTGTCCATTTTGCGATAATTACCTGATTGCGCCTATTGACATAAACTTCAGATCAATCGAAATCTGCGGCGGCATTTGTACATGCCGTGCTGTGTACGCATTGGACCGTTCAGGTCATAACATGGGAGAGATTTTTATGGATGCTCTGACCTTTGTCTGCAAGGGTGATATCGATAAGGCGATATCGTTGACTCCTGAAGACTACGAGACATCCGATTATGATTATGATGTTCAATCTAATACAGTTAGAGGGCAGGCAAGAGCGGGCAAATTTAGCAAGATTATCTTTGTTAAGCTAAAAGAGGCTGGAACGCACTGAATAATAAAGATAAATCATATAGATAGAGCAACTGTCGCATATTACATATATATACATAAATGAAGATAAAGGTCTTATAAGTTTTTTTTATTTGACCAAGGATGGATGATTATATTATATTTTCAAATCTACCTTTAGATCAGTTGTTCTCGAATAATTAAAAGAAATATCTTTTGCTTAAAAAGGCGAAGTAAAAAATCTTTAATTGAGGAAAGGAGTAGTCGAATGCCAACTTTAGAATTTGAAGGAAAAAGCTTTGAAGTGGATGAGGAAGGATATCTTACTGACTGGTCAGTATGGAACGAAGGTTTAGCAGGTGAAATGGCAAAAGGAGACGGTTTAGATCTTACCGATGCTCACTGGGAAGTAATTAGATTTTTGAGAGAGTATTTCGATCAATACCAGATAGCACCGATGATCAAGATCCTCACAAAAGCTCTTGCAAAGAAGTATGGTAAAGAAAAGGGTAACACAAAGTACCTGTATGAACTTTATCCTGCCGGTCCTGCAAAACAGGCCTGCAGATACGCCGGACTTCCAAAACCTACTGGTTGCGTATAAGAAACGGTTTTATAAAAAATTAAAGAGTTGTTGCCGGCCTGCTTGTAAAAGTACCGGCTGCAACTCTTTAACTTGATAATGCAATTCTTTTTTTCGTTATAATTCAATGAAAATTAACGATCTTTTAGTAGAGAAAAAGCCGGAAATCCTGCAAAGGTGGTTTGATTCAATACTATCCACTTATCCTTCAGATACATTAAATTTCCTGAAGGGCCGGAAAAATCCATTTGCTGACAGCATCGCAGGCCAGACGATTTTCGAAGGATTAAAGGGCATATTTGACGAGCTTATCGGTGAAGCTGATGCTGGAAGGATCAACTCATATCTCGATAATATCATTCGAGTCAGGGCGATACAGGAATTTAAACCTTCACAGGCTGTAGGATTTATTGCCCAGTTAAAAAACATAATCAGAGCAGAGCTTGCTGATGAAATTCAGGAGCATCGAAATTTTGAAGAGCTCTTATGGCTTGAATCTAAAATAGATAACTATATCCTGATTGCCTTTGATATATATGTAAAATGTCGCGAAAAGATTTATGAACTTAAGGCAAATGAGATGAAAAACTGGACTTACAGGGTTGTCAAAAGGTCTAAAATGTATAAGGAAATGCCGGCTGAAGAGTAGTGTAAAAATAATTATTTAAATAATCTGTCATTCCCCGACTTGATCGGGGAATCCAGTGCTTTAGATTATTATGGTTCCCCGTTTTCACGAGGACAAGTCTGGATTGTCCAATCAAGCTTGCCCTCGGACTTGATCAGGGGGCCTGACAATGACAAAAACTGACTTTATAAACAGACACAAATTAACACCATTTGCTTATTTAAAAATAGTGAAAGGGGGGTAGAAGTATGGGAATAGTCTTTTCCTTGATCGTGGTTTTTTCTCTTGTGGCTATTGCACTGGTAGGAATTGAGCTGGCGAACCTGCAGTTTCTCTTTGGAGTTGTTGTCCCCTATGCTGCCATCATAATATTTATCGTGGGACTTGTTAGGAAGGTTGTTAGCTGGGGACGCTCCCCTGTTCCTTTCTGTATTCCTACAACATGTGGTCAGCAGAAATCTCTGCCATGGATCAAACACAGTAAGCTCGATAATCCATCCTGCACAGGCGGAGTTATAGGAAGAATGCTTCTGGAAGTGTTTGCATTCCGTTCTCTCTTCAGAAATATCAAGACAGAGATGAATGGAGGCAGAGTTACATATGGATCTACAAAATGGCTCTGGCTTGCCGGTCTTGCTTTCCATGTCTCGTTCTTTGTAGTCCTGATAAGGCATCTCAGGTTCTTTATGGAGCCGGTGCCATTCTGCATTAACATAATTGACTCACTTGACGGATTCATGCAGGTAGGTGTCCCTCATCTCCTGATAACAGGAGTGTTACTGGTAGCTGCCGGGACCTATCTTTTTCTGAGAAGGGTATTTATTCCACAGGTCAGGTACATATCCCTGCCAGCCGATTATTTTCCTCTTTTTTTAATCATAGGCATCGGTATCACGGGAATAATAATGAGATATGTTACGAAAGTGGATATCATAAAAGTAAAAGAACTGACTATGGGTCTGGCCAGTTTAAAGAGTACTGTTCCTGATGGAATCGGAGTGATTTTCTTTATACATCTTTTCCTTATCAGCTCCCTGCTTATATACTTTCCGTTCAGCAAGCTGATGCATATGGGAGGAGTCTTTCTTAGTCCAACAAGAAACCTTGCGAATAACAGCCGTGAGGTCAGGCACGTGAATCCATGGGATCATCCGGTCAAGGTTCATACTTACGATGAATATGAGGAAGAGTTCAGAGATAAAATGAAATCAGCGGGAATCCCGGTAGAAAAGGAGTAGGTAAATGGCAAAACCAACCGAAACACCAAAACCAGAAGAACTTACAAAAGTAAATTACAATCCGCCTGAATCCCAATGGACCGAAACACCCGCAGAGATGAAGCCGGGAACTTACTGCTACGGATCGAGACCAAAATATCTTGAAGAAGTGGGCTTCCCGAATCCCAGGGAATGGCAGCCTACCAATGAGGACTGGAAACTGCCTGAGAACTGGAAAGATATAGTTCTTGACGGCATAAAGGAAAGACTTGGCAACTACCGGTCCTTTAAACTGTTTATGGATATCTGCGTGAGGTGCGGTGCCTGCGCCGATAAATGTCACTTTTTTATAGGTTCAGGAGACCCGAAAAATATGCCTGTACTCAGGGCAGAAATTATAAGATCGGTATACAGAAAATATTTTACTTCCGGCGGCAAACTGTTCGGTAAACTCGCAGGAGCAAGGGATTTGACAGACGCTGTACTAAAGGAATGGTGGTACTATTTTTACCAGTGTACTGAATGCCGCCGCTGTTCTGTTTTCTGTCCTTATGGAATTGATCAGGCTGAAATTACGATGATCGGCAGGGAATTACTTAATCTGATCGGGACGCAGACCGACTGGATCGGTGGTCCTGTTGCAAACTGTTATAAAAAGGGTAATCACCTTGGGCTTGAGCCGCATGCAATTGCAAGCAACATAGAATACATGGTGGATGACATTGAGGATATTACAGGAATAAAGATAGAACCGACTTTTAACAGAAAAGGCGCCGAGATACTCTTTGTTACGCCCTCAGGAGACCTTTTTGGTGATCCGGGGACATTTACTGCAATGGGTTATATGATGCTGTTCCACGAACTCGGGTTGGATTACACATGGAGCACTTATGCATCAGAAGGCGGGAACTTCGGTTTCTTTACATCGATGGACATGGCCAAGAGGCTCAATTATAAAATATATGCTGAGGCAAAAAGGCTTGGTGTCAAGTGGATACTTGGTGGTGAGTGTGGCCACATGTGGAGAGTTCTGAACCAGTTTATGGACACATGGAACGGCCCTGCGGACTTTATGGAAAAACCTGTATCGCCTATTACCGGTACAAGGTTTGAAAATGCAAAGAGCACAAAGATGGTTCATATTGCGGAATTTACCGCTGACCTGATAAGAAACAATAAACTGACATTTGACCCGAGCCGGAACGACCACCTGAACGTGACGTTCCATGATTCCTGCAACACAGCAAGGGGAATGGGGATATTTGAAGAGCCCCGCTACATCATAAACACTGTGTGCAACAATTTTCATGAGATGGCTGATGATACGATCCGTGAAAAGACATTCTGCTGCGGAAGCGGTTCCGGTCTCAACGCAGGGGAGAACATGGAATTAAGAATGAGGGGCGGAATGCCGAGGGCACACGCGGTCAAGAATGTCCATGAAAAATATGGTGTGAACATGCTTGCCAATATCTGTGCTATCGACAGGGCGGTTCTGCCTCCCCTTATGGATTACTGGGTGCCCGGAGTTGATGTCTGCGGTACTCACGAACTGGTTGCAAACGCCCTTGTGATGAAAGGTGAAAAAAAGAGGACACAGGACCTGAGGCTTGAAGACCTTCCGGGCATGGAAGAAGAGAGTGAAGAGGAGGGAGGAGAATAATGTATAACGGTGGAAAAATAATTGCCGGACTTATAATTTTTCTTGGATTGGTCACATACCCTTTTTACTCCAACATGGGAAGGTCGATCGAAAAGGCAAATCCGAGCCTCGACACACCGGTCATAAACCAGCTTGAGAAAAAAGAGTGTGTCAGGCCAAAGGAGATAATGAGAACAGATCATATGAAGGTGCTGGATGAATGGAGAGACGCCGTTATCCGGGACGGCATGAGGGGGTCAATGGTCCTGGCGGGAAGGGTATACGAAAAAAGCCTCCAGAACGGGTGCCTGATGTGCCATTCAAACAGGAAACAGTTTTGCGGCGAATGCCATGGTTATGCTGGAGTCAAACCATACTGCTGGAAATGTCATTTTACTGAAGGTGATGAAAAAGAGGAGGGCCTGTTATGAGCATAGATAGAAGAAAGTTCCTGAAGATAGCCGGTCTTACAGGCATAGGTATCGGGTTGTCCGCTGCTGATCTACTTGTCAGAAACGCTGTCGACGCTTCTGTAGCATCGCACGCGGGCTCCATGGCGGCAACGCGGCTGGCGCTTGTTATTGACGTAAGTAAATTTAAGAATGAAGAATCGTACAAAAATATTATGGATGCCTGCCACAACATACATAATGTACCTACATTGATTCCTGAGAAGAATAATCCCAAAAACGAGGTCAAGTGGATTTGGACTGATACATACGCGCACACATTCCCTGATCAGGTAAATGAATATCATCCACACGCATTAAAGGAGCAGCAGTTCCCGCTTCTATGCAATCACTGTGATAATCCTCCTTGTGTGAGAGTCTGTCCGACAAAGGCTACATTCAAGAGACCTGACGGCATTGTGGCGCAGGATCCCCACAGGTGTATCGGCTGCAGGTTTTGCATGGCGGCTTGTCCGTATGGTTCGAGGAGTTTTAACTGGGTTGATCCGAGGCCGTACATTAAGAAACGTGACACCAGTTACCCGACAAGAACGATAGGTGTTGTGGAAAAATGCACTTTGTGTGTGGAAAGGCTTGCACGGGGACTTGAGCCTGCCTGCGTTGAGGCATCGAATGGTGCAATGGTATTCGGCAATCTTTCTGATCCTGAATCGGATGTAAGAAAGATTCTGAATGTCAGATATACAATAAGGCGAAAACCTTCACTCGGGACTTTGCCCAGTGTGTTTTATGCGATAGGAGGTGACAAGCATGTTGGATAAGGCTCTGTGCGGAAGCAAAAGATACTGGACACTGGTTATCATACTGGCCGGCCTTACAGGGGCCGGTACTCTTGCATATATATACCAGTTTCAGAACGGTCTGGGAGTGACCGGTATGGGCAGGGATGTTTCGTGGGGTTTCTATATTTCACAGTTTACCTTTCTTGTTGGTGTTGCCGCATCAGCGGTTATGCTGGTGATTCCTTATTATCTTCACGACTATAAGAAATTCAGCAAGATAGTGATACTTGGAGAATTTCTGGCAGTTGCTTCAGTCACGATGTGCATGCTTTTTATATTTGTCGATATGGGACAGCCTATGAGAATATTGAATGTCATTCTTCATCCGACTCCCAATTCAATACTCTTCTGGGATGCACTGGTTCTGAACGGCTATCTTATGCTGAATATTGTGATCGGATGGACCACGCTTCACGCGGAGAAGAAGCAGACGCCTCCGCCCGGATGGGTTAAACCTTTGATTTATCTTTCTATCCCATGGGCGATAAGTATCCATACGGTTACGGCGTTTCTGTATGCAGGACTTCCCGGAAGGCACTTCTGGCTTACAGCGATTATGGCTGCTCGCTTTCTCGCATCAGCTTTCGCAGCCGGACCTGCACTGCTTATCATCCTTGCCATGATTGTCAGGAAGTATTCAAAATTTGATCCCGGCAAAGAGCCTATCCAGACGGTTGGAAAGATTGTCACTTATGCGATGATCGCAAATGTGTTTTTTATACTGCTGGAACTCTTCACAGCATTCTACAGTAAAATTCCGGGGCATATGCATGCATTTGAGTACCTGTTTGCCGGGCTTCACGGGTATGGCAAGCTTGTCCCGCTGATGTGGATATCGGTCATCTGCGCTGTGATTTCATTAATAATGCTGATTCCACCCGGTTTCAGGAAGAACGAGTCAATTCTGAGATTGGCATGTATATTTGTATTTATCTCATTGTGGATCGATAAAGGATTCGGCCTGGTAATCGGTGGATTTGTACCGACTCCGTTTGATACAGTTACAGAATATTGGCCGACCATGCCGGAGACCATTATTACTATCGGAGTTTGGGCAATCGGTTTTCTGACCCTGACAATTCTATATAAAGTCGCGATTTCGGTGAGAGAGGAATTAGGGACAGCTAAGTCAGAGTATTGAAATTAATCTGATTGTGCATGAAGTCAGACAGTGTCATTGTCCGGCTTGACCGGACAATCAAGAAGTATTTAAAAACACTGGATTCCCCGATCAAGTCGTGGAAT
>CAYPIT010000056.1:0-12321 GCA_964410825.1 uncultured Nitrospiraceae bacterium | reverse complement strand
TATTGAAATTTGGTTATTTTCTTTATATCGGTCTTTGTCTGTTCTCGATAATATGGCTGAGAGCAACTGTTGTTCATCTGGGATATGAAATAAGTGAACTTGATAAACTCAGAGCGGATCTTGCGAGAGAAAGGAAAATGGTAGTAGCTCAAAGAGCAAATTATTTTTCCTCAGAAAAGATACAGAAGGTAGCATATAAAAATCTCGGGATGACTTTTTCTGAGAGGGTGAACGTATTTCATGTTGACAGAACGAAAATTGCCGGTCCTTTAAAGGCGTCTATGAGATAAATTAGATCAAGTGGGGAAGGATTGATGCTGACAACCAAACTGAAAATCATAATACTCTGGGATGAAGAATAAATCGAGTCTGAAAAATATAAGCAGGAGAAAAAAACAGAACACTGGAATGGGGAAGCTCTGGGATGAGGACCTTTCGCAACTTCAGCTCAAGAAAAGCAGGAAAAGGGCCGTAGTTGTTTTCACTATATTCTTCTTTTGTTTTGCGGTGATTTCTATAAGGCTGATCGATCTCATGATATTAGACCATGAGAGTTTAACCGGAAGGGCGGCACAGCAATATAACCGGGAAAAAATATTAAAGCCCCAGAGGGGTGTAATCTGGGATAGAAAAATGAGAGAGATGGCTGCAAATGTAGAATCTGATTCGCTCTATGCAGTGCCGTCGAAGATGGAAGATACGAGAAACGTATCAAGAAAACTTGCTCCTTTAATAAAGGTTTCATCAAAACAGCTTAACATGACTTTACTGAAAAAAAAGAACAGGGATTTTATCTGGCTCGCAAGGAAAATAGATGCTGGTAGTGCCCTCAAGATTAACAATTTAAAGAAAAAGTTTGGATACAATGCTCTGGAATTCCTGACAGAATCAAAACGTTATTATCCCAAAGGGCAGACGGCATCACACATTCTGGGGTTTACAAATATCGATAATAAGGGCATTGCAGGTCTTGAACTCATGTATAACAGGTATCTGAAAGGTGAGATGACAAGCGTTTCAGTAGGTACTGATGCACACGGTAACAGTCTCTTAATTGATGCAGGAGAGGGTATATCGGGTCATAATCTTCTGCTTACAATTGACGAAGGCATTCAATATATCGTTGAAAGAGAACTCTCAAGTGCAATGACAGAATGGGAGGCAAAGTCAGCTGTTGCTATTATGATGGATCCAATGACAGGTGAAATTCTTGCAATGTCAAACAGGCCAACTTATGATGCGAATCTGGCTTGCACGTCCCGAGATGAAGTGAAGCGGAACAGGGCCATCACCGATCTCTATGAGCCTGGTTCCACTTTAAAAACTATTCTTGCAGCAGCAGCGATTGAAGAGGGAGTGGCCGATGTTGATGACGAGTTTGACGTATCAAAAGGATTTATCGTAGTCGGTGGAAAGGCGATACATGATACTCATAAGCATGAAATTATCACATTTCGTGAAATTATTCAGAAGTCCTCAAATGTTGGCGCTGTTCAGATAGGCATTAAACTCGGTGAAGAGAAATATAATTACTACATAAGGAAATTCGGGTTTGGTGAGAAAACAGGGATAGACTTTCCAGGTGAGGTCAGGGGGATTATCAGGCGACTTGATGATTGGTCAGGCACTTCACTTGCTGCATTATCAATAGGACAGGAAATAGGGGTGACAGCTTTGCAGGTTTTAAGGGCTTATGCCACGATTGCCAATGGCGGTATTCTGATGAAACCTTTTATTGTTTCAGACATAATCTCATCATCAGGTGAGATTATCAAAAGAGTAACTCCCGAAACAGAAAGACGCGTTATTTCAAGCTCTACAGCTGAATTAGTAGTAGAAATTCTGAAGACGGTCGTTGAAGAAGGTGGCACGGCTCCAAAAGCGGACATCAATGGAAACCTGGTTGCCGGAAAAACTGGGACAGCCCAGATATTCGACCAGGAACTTGGACGTTACTCCAGAAAAAAATATGTAAGCTCGTTTGTCGGCTTTGTCCCGGCAGATAACCCCAAAATAGCGCTTATAGTGGTTATATATGAGCCAAAAAAATCATCGTATGGAGGAGTAGTAGCGGCCCCTGTATTTAAAAGAATTGTTGATCATACATTTACATATTTGGATATTCCGATGGAAAGAGATGAGAACCGTATTTTACTTGTCAGTAAATGATCCTTCAGAAGCTTTTAGAAGGTTTACGCGTGAAGGAGATGCGCGGAAACCCAAAAGCGGAAATAAGAGGTGTTGCTTACGATTCAAGGCTGGTTGAGAAGGATTTTATTTTTGTGGGTGTCAGGGGGTTTTCCGTAGATGGCCACAGTTATATAAAAGACGCAATAAGCAGGGGGGCTACTGCAATCGTTGGAGAAAGTGCAGTAGATAAAACAGTTATTAAGGAACTTACTTCGCAACAGAAATGCACTTATGTCGAAGTCACTGACAGCAGGAAAGCATTAGCCCTCATTTCGGATACCTTTTACGGGCATCCGTCTAAAAGCTTGTCTTTGATCGGAATTACAGGGACAAACGGTAAAACAACTACAAGCTATATTACAAAAAGCATTATTGAAGCTAACGGCAAAAGCGCTGGCCTCATAGGGACAATTTGCTATATGACAGGAGAAAGTACCACCGCTGCGGTCAATACAACGCCGGAATCACTTGATCTGCAGAGGTATTTAAGTGCGATGGTATCCAATAATATGAATTATGGAGTACTTGAAGTATCATCTCATGCACTGGCACTCAAAAGAGTGGAGGGCTGTTCTTTCGATGTAGCCGCATTTACAAATTTTTCTCAGGACCATCTTGATTTTCACAAAACGATGGATGAATATTTTGGAGCCAAGAGCGGTCTTTTTAAATATCTCGACAGTGGAGGGTATGCAGTATTAAATGCAGATGATCATGTAATTATGAATCTGGCGGACAAACTTGACTGTAATGTCATTACATGCGGCACCGGGAACAGGGCGATGTTGAGGGCAGAGAACATAAAAGAATATAGAGAAGATATATCAGGTCAAATTCGTGGGAAAATATCCGGAATGTCATTTGATGTAAAGACTCCTGATGGCACTATTCCGGTCGAATCGGAATTTATAGGACGATTCAACATTAATAATATCCTTATGTCGGTCGGGATAGCATATGCGATTGGAATCAGCAGTGATGTGATTCGGCAAGGCATATGTAGCACAAAGCATGTAGATGGACGCTTTGAAAGAATAGATGAGGGCCAGAATTTTCTATGTATTGTTGACTATGCGCACACTGAGGACGCCCTGGAGAAATTGATCGAAGCTGCAAGACCTGTAACGAGCGGGAGAGTCATAACTGTTTTTGGTTGTGGTGGTGATCGGGACAGAACAAAGAGACCTCACATGGGCATGGTTGCAACAGAGCAGAGCGATTTCGTCATTCTAACATCAGATAATCCACGCTCGGAATCTCCGGAAGTAATTGTAAAAGATATAGTTGAGGGCATAAAAAAATCCAATTATAAAGTGCACCATGACCGTGGTGAAGCGATTAAGGAAGCGGTGTTGATGGCAGAAAAAGGGGATACACTGCTTATTGCCGGAAAAGGACATGAGGATTATCAGGATATTAATGGTATAAGACATCATTTTAGTGATAAGGAGATCTTGAGAAACGAAATCAGCAGAAAAATAAAATTTAATAAATAAACAATCAAAGAGAAAAGATAGAGGTTATGGCGGTTATTACGGTGGAAGACATTATTGAGGCAACGGGCGGGCAACTGCTGACGGAGGATTTAAAGTTTTTCAATGGGGTATCAATTGATTCCAGATCAATTTCGGAGGGTGATCTCTTTTTTGCGATCAGGGGAGAGACATTTGACGGATATGAATTTCTTGAAGAGGCCCTATTGAAGGGAAGAGGGGCGGTTGTTGAAAGCAGGCCGGAAGCGCTTCCAAAAGACAAAGTAATCATTTATGTGAGCGATACTCTTCGCTCATTACAGGACCTGGCCCATTTTCTGAGAAAGAAACATGAAATTCCTGTTGTTGCTGTTACGGGCAGTAACGGAAAGACAACCACAAAGGAAATGATTTATGCGATCGTCTCAAGAAAGTTCAAAACTCTGAAGAATGAAGGTAATCTCAACAATCATGTCGGGTTGCCGCTGAGCCTTACAAGGCTTCAATCCAATGAAGAAGTAATAGTACTTGAAATGGGCATGAACTCATCAGGTGAAATCAGGAGACTGTGTGAAATAGCGGTCCCCAGTCATGGCGTGATCACAAATATAGGCAAGGCTCATTTAGGCAGGCTAGGCAGTTATGAGGCTGTAAGAGACGCAAAACTTGAGGTACTCGAAGGCCTGAGTATAGCTATTATTAACTCTGATGATGCTGATTTAACGCACGGGGTTGAAAACATTAAGGAGTTTGGAGGACAAATAATCACCTTTGCTATAAACAATAGCGCTGATGTCACTGCGAGGGATCTGAGGATAACAAAAATCGGCAGTGATTTCATCTTAAATATTAAAGGCATGGGAAGCATGTCTGTAAGTTTGAGAGTTTTTGGTCATTTTAATGTTTACAATGCCCTTGCTGCTGCTGCTGTGAGTTTTTCCCTCGGGATGAAAATAGATGAAATCAAAGCAGGACTTGAAACTTATACGGCTTTCCCGATGAGGTTTGAGATACTTAAAACAAAAGAAGTGACACTGATAAATGATTCTTATAACTCAAATCCATCTTCAATTGAAGAATCGATGAAAGAACTGTTTCGAATCGGGGATAAAGGAAGGAGAGTAGCTGTACTGGGAGACATGTATGAACTTGATGAATTTTCAGAGACTGCCCACAGGGATGTTGGAAAATTAGCTTGCGAAGCAGGGTTGGATGTTTTTGTAGCTGTAGGTGAGATGATGGGTCTGGCTGCAGATGAAATTATAAATTTAAAAGACAAAACTGCAGGGCCTGAAGTCTTCAGGTTCAATGATGTGAATGAAGCCAAGAGACATATAACGGACATTTTAAAACAGGGAGATATTGTATTAATTAAAGGGTCACGAGGCATGGCCATGGAAAGGATCGTTAAGCGTATAACTGATGCTATATAAACTGATTTATTCCTTTCAGGACATTTATTCACCATTTAATGTTTTCAGATATATTACATTCAGAACAGCCCTTGCGGCTGTAACGGCGTTACTCATAACATTTATATTGGCGCCCTGGATTATCGAAAAACTACGAAAACTGAGTTTAACGCAGCAGGTCCGATATGACGGTCCCAAGAGCCATCTTCACAAAAAGGGCACGCCTACAATGGGTGGTATCCTTATCATCCTGTCTGTTGCGATCAGTGTTTTAATGTGGGGTGATTTGGGCAATAAATTTATGTTGATAATGTTGACCGCAATTATAGGCTTTGGCCTGATAGGATTGACGGATGATTATCTGAAATCAGTAAAAGGGGATTCCAAAGGATTAAGAGGGTGGTATAAATTTGGTACACAGATAATTCTTGCCCTGATAATAGGTTTCCTTTTCTACCATGATCCCAAGGATATGTATATTGCCAAGCTGAGTATACCCTTCTTTAAAAAATGGCTGATAGATCTGGGGTGGTTCTACATACCATTTTCGATTCTTGTTATTGTTGGATCATCCAACGCTGTAAATCTAACTGACGGTATAGACGGTCTTGCGATTGGCCTCGTGGGTATCGCATGTGTGGCAAACGGAGCGCTTGTCTATATATCGGGGCACTCCGGTTTATCGCAATACCTGCATGTGCTTCACCTGCCAAGAGTGGGAGAACTGTCTGTTTTCTGCGGGGCGATGTTCGGAGCATCTCTTGGTTTCCTCTGGTATAACAGCCATCCTGCCGAGATATTTATGGGAGATGTTGGGTCCCTCGGGCTTGGCGGGGCACTTGGTACGCTTGCGGTTATAACAAAACAGGAAATCGTTCTTGCAGTCGTTGGCGGTATTTTTGTTATAGAAACTTTTTCGGTAATTATTCAGGTTGCATCATTTAAAATGACCGGCAAAAGAGTTTTTAAAATGGCACCGATTCATCATCACTTTGAAGAAAAGGGATGGCCGGAGCCAAAAGTAATAGTGAGATTCTGGATAGTCGGCATAATCCTTGCGCTATTGAGTTTGGCATCACTGAAAGTAAGATGAATAACCGATTACAGAGGTCAGAAGTCAGGAATGATGATACAGGTGGGGAAAAAGCGGACAACATTTAAAGGCAAGAATATTCTTGTTGTAGGTATCGCCAGGAGTGGGGTCGGTGCTGCTAATCTCTTATCTGAACTTGGTGCGGTGGTAACAGTTGCGGATAACAAGCCTCGCAATTTACTGAAAGAACATATAAGTAAATTATCACCTTCGATAAACATTATTACAGATGATAATCCGGATGAGGTCTTTAAAACGAGTGACATGATTGTGGTGAGTCCGGGTGTTCCTCTTGATATTCCGCCTCTTCAACATGCAAGAAAGAATGGTATTCAGATAATGAGTGAACTTGAAATCGCATATCAGGTGATACAATCAGGGGTAATGTCGGAATCGACTCGTACAGAGGGTCCGGGGTCAGGAGAAGGAGCAGTCCCTGACTTTATCGGCATAACAGGGACGAACGGGAAATCAACTACAGCCACACTGGTTGATCTTATGTTGAAGGAATCAGGTTGTAAAACTATTTTAGGCGGAAATATAGGCAACGCCCTTACAGAAGAAATATTAAAAACATTGTTCAGGGGTCAGTGGTCGGGAGAATCCCCGGGCAGAGAGTTACCTGAATATATTGTTGCAGAGATTTCAAGTTTTCAGCTTGAGGCGATACATGAATTAAGGCCGAAGGTTGCCGCGCTTCTTAATATTACCCCTGACCATCTTGATCGATATGAAAGCATGCTGAATTACATCAACGCAAAAGCAAGAATATTCGAAAATCAAACCAATCAGGACTTCCTTATCCTGAACGCTGATGACCCTCTGATTATGGAAATGATGGACGAAAAGTCAGCAAAGAGAAATAAAGCATTACCTGAAATCTTATTTTTCAGCCGCAAGAAAGAGGTTAAAGGCGTATACTGCAGTGACGGGATACTCTACTGCAATATTCCTGACCTGCCATTTCCTTCTTCTAATTACCCATTTATTTCTTCAGAAGAGATAAAAATTAAAGGCCTTCATAATCTTGAAAATGCTATGGCTGCATCTCTGGCAGCCCTGGTTTCAGGGCATTCATATCAGTCTGTGGGGGATGTATTAAAAAGATTTTCAGGCCTTGAACACAGGCTTGAACCGGTTTGCGAGGTTGAAGGGGTAAGTTTTATTAATGATTCAAAGGCTACAAATACCGGAGCGGTCGAGAAGTCATTGGAAGGTCTGGAGAATGTTGTATTAATAATGGGTGGAATGGACAAGGGAAGTGACTTTTCAGTATTACGGGATCTGATAAGTGAAAAGGTCAAGGCTTTAATTCTCATTGGGGAGGCTAAAGATAAAATATCTAAAGCGCTGGCCACTGAAACCGATATCTGTTCAGTTGATGGTTTTGATGATGCGGTCAAAATCTCGATGTCAAAAGCTTCATCCGGTGATGTTGTGCTGCTGTCACCGGGCTGTGCCAGTTTTGACATGTTTATAAACTTTGAGGAAAGGGGAATGAAGTTTAAGGAGTCTGTAAGAAAAATGCAGAACATTTATGAAGGCTGAACACCTCATAAATACAATAAATCGACAGGATATTGAAATATTAAATTCAAAATTAACAAAAAAGACTATAAGAAATACAATGCCATATGAATAAAGTAAAAAACAATGGAATAAATATAAAAGGTGTCGTCATTGTATTTCTTCGGTATTCAGCCTTGCAATGTCTGCATGTTTTGGATAGCAGTGTATGGAAATGATCAATAAACACACACGAGGCATTATCATATCGGTACTGATTCTTGTAGGCATCGGAACGCTTATGGTGTACAGTTCAACCGCACTCATGTCTATGAGAAAGTACGGAGGAGGTTTTCATTATTTATGGAACCATCTCTTTACGGTAGTAGTGGGCCTGCTGGCGATGAGTGTGCTGTTTAAAATTGACTATCTAAGATTGAGGCCATTTGTTTATGCATTGCTTGCCGTATCCCTAATTTCATTGCTGCTGGTGTTTATACCGGGGATAGGGGTTACCGCAAATGGCGCAAGGAGATGGCTGAGGTTATGGCCCACAACGTTTCAGCCTTCGGAACTTGTGAAAATAGTAATGGTTATATTTCTTGCTGATTATATGGATAAAAATATTCACAGGATGAAGGAATTTCGATATGGAATAGTTATTCCTGTTGGGGTCATGGTAGGTTTTCAGACTGTGATCATATTTCAGCCGGATTTTGGAGCTGTGATGAGTTTGGGGATACTCACTCTGGGCCTTCTGGTAATAGGAGGGGTTAGATTAAGCCATATAGGCACTCTACTGTTACTCCTATTGCCTGTGGCTTATTTATTAGTAATGACTTCTTCTTACAGGCTCAAAAGGATCATGTGTTTTACAGATCCGTGGAAAGACCCTTTTGGATGCGGTTTCCAGCTTGTCCAGTCATTTATTGCTTTTGGTAATGGGAGGTTTTTTGGAGTCGGCCTTGGAGACAGCAAACAGAAACTGTATTTCCTCCCTGAGGTTCATACAGATTTCATTTTTTCTATTATTGGAGAAGAACTTGGTCTTATTGGTGTGTTTTCGGTTATAGGACTTTTTTTGTGGCTGTTTATGAAAGGGATTAAGGTTTCGATGCGGACAGTTGATCCCTTCAGTTATTTCCTGACTATTGGTTTGACTATGATGATAGGGATACAGGCGGTAATAAATTTTGCTGTATCAACCGGGTTGATGCCTACAAAAGGACTACCGTTACCTTTTATCAGCTACGGCGGTTCAGCATTGCTTATTAACATGGCTGCTGCCGGGATCCTTATAAACATATCTGCAAAAAATGGAGAAGCTGGTATTCATAATGAATCAGTTTCCGGCAATATGGCATTTCAGTCTCCATACCTGAAGAGGCGAAGATGAATATAATTATTGCCGGAGGAGGAACAGGAGGACATATATTTCCTGCGCTGGCTGTTGCAAAGGAATTACAGAAAAAAATTGACGATCTCAGTGTGACGTTTGTGGGCACCGTACGGGGCATTGAGTCAAAGATAGTCCCAAAGGAAGGGTACAATATCAGATTCATAAGGTCGGAAGGTCTGCTTGGTAAAAATATTTTCGCGACTGTAAAGTCTGTGCTCAAAATTCCATTGTCTTTAAGGGATTCCTACAGGATTCTTCATGATATAAAACCTGATATGGTTTTTGGAGTGGGTGGGTACAGTTCAGGCCCTGTAGTGTTGTGCGCCAGATTGATGGGGATTCCCACAGTCATTCATGAGCAGAATATCCTTCCGGGGTTCACAAATAAGATGCTGGGGAAAATTGCGGATGCTATCGCAGTAACGTATCACGAGAGTATGAGATCTTTCCCCCAGGAAAAAACCTGTTTAACAGGCAATCCTGTCAGGTCCGAAATATTAAAAGGTGATAGAGAAAGTGGATATAAAAGATTCAGTCTCGCAAAAGACAGATTTACCATATTTGTATTCGGCGGAAGTCAGGGGGCCAGTAATATTAATAAAGTTGTTGGTGAGGCCCTGGTTTTTCTTGAACCGTTTATTGAAAAGATTCAGTTTTTGCATCAGACAGGTGACAGGGATTGTGATCCGATGAAAGAGGTTTACCGTGCTCGCGGTTTTAAAGGTACAGTCCTGCCATTTGCTTATGAAATGGCAGATGCCTATGCGGTGGCGGATCTTATTATTTCGAGGGCCGGGGCCACTACACTCTCAGAGCTTACCGCATGCGGCAAGGCCGCTATCCTTGTTCCGTATCCCTTATCAGCCGGCAATCACCAGGAAATTAATGCAAGGAAGCTCTGGGATATCGGTGCTTCACAAATGATACTTGACAATGATATGAACGGCAAGAAACTGGCAGACATGATCAGATACCTTATTCAGGATCCGGAGGCTTTAGGGGCGATGGAGCGAATAAGTAAATCCCTTGGAAGTTCTGAAGCAACGGGGAAAATTGTGGGACTTATAAAGGGGCGATTAAAAAAAAAAGAAGATAGGAGGAGTATCGCTTATTCGTTATTAATTAATAGAGATAACATGAATGAAAAGATCAAAATTTAACGAATAGCAGTGAACAATAATGTACAAAAGATTTGAGAAAGTCCATTTTGTTGGTATTGGCGGAGTCGGCATGAGCGGCATCGCAGAAGTGCTGAAGAATATGGGCTATGAAGTTGACGGTTCGGACTTAAAGGAATCTGATACTACAAGAAGACTCAGGAAACTGGGGATTAATATAAGCATAGGTCACAAGGCCGAAAATGTTAAGAACGTACATGTTGTGGTCATATCTTCGGCAGTATCTTATGACAACCCTGAAGTGGGGGCTGCCAGAGAGCTGTCGATTCCTGTTATCCCAAGGGCTGAGATGCTTGCGGAACTTGCGAGACTTAAATATGGAATATTGGTGGCGGGTGCTCACGGTAAAACAACGACCACTTCTTTGGTTGCGAGCGTTCTTGGTGAAGGAAACTTTGATCCCACAGTTGTAATAGGAGGAAAACTTAAGGGTATCGGAAGCAGTGCAAAACTTGGACAGGGCGAGTTTCTGGTAGCAGAGGCGGATGAAAGCGACGGATCTTTTCTGAAGTTACCGCCAACTATTGCTGTTGTGACAAATATTGACAGAGAGCATATGGATTTTTTCAGTAATATTGATGAAATCAGGAATGCCTTTCTTTCATTCATAAACAAAGTGCCATTTTACGGGTTGTCTATTTTGTACGGTGACAATCAGCATATAAAGGATTTATTACAGAAGATTGAGAGAAGGTTCATAACGTACGGATTAAGTGACGGCCTGGATCTTGTAGCAACAAATATCAGGACAGAGGGACTTAAGTCAGTATTCGAGGTTGCCTTAAACGGAAAATCTCTCGGCCTTTTTGAAGCGCCGCTTATCGGCTCTCATAATGTATGTAATTGTCTCGCTGCAATTGCTGTTGCCAATGAACTGGGAATGAAGATGAGTGGCATCAGGGATGCGTTAAAGAGTTTTAGCGGTGTTCAGAGACGATTTGAGCTTAAAGGCACAGTATCGGGCATTCAGGTAATAGATGATTATGGCCACCACCCTGCAGAGATAAATGCAACTTTAAAGGCGGCAAAGAACGCTATGATCCAGAGCAGGAGAAATGGAAAAGAGAGCGGAAGATTGTTTGTTTTGTTTCAACCTCACCGATTCAGCAGAACTAAAGATCTCCTGAATGATTTTTTTGGTGCATTTACAGATGCAGATAAAGTTGTGCTGATCGATATATATCCTGCGGGGGAAAAACCGCTGCCCGGAATAAATTCGGAACTCTTATTTAAAGGAATAAAAAATTCCAGTAAAGATATTGAGTATATAAAAAGCAGGGATGATGTCCTGAAGTATCTGTCTTCAGAAATGAAGGGATCCGATACATTGCTGACTTTGGGAGCTGGTGATGTATGGAAAATGGGCGAGGAGTTTCTGAAAATGAAACATAGGCAATATAAGAACTGAAATAAGGGAAGGGTTTGATTTGGCCAATAGTGCATTAAAAGATCTGTTTGATGCGGGACTCTTCAGAGGAGAAGTTAGGTTTGAAGAACCGGTATCAGCTCATACATCTCTAAGGATAGGCGGGACTGTCGAAGTAATGATATTCCCGGAAGATCCACTATCATTAAAAAATGTTCTGCTTACTGTTGGCCAGGAGGGTATTCCGGTGATTGTAATCGGGGCAGGCACAAATATGCTCGTAAGTGAACGAAAGATAGAAGGGGTGGCTGTCTCTCTCAGGGAATTCAAAAAAATAGAACTGACAAAGGAAACGAATAATCAAAACGCGGTTCTCTATGTAGGGGCGGGGGTTACACTTCCGGGCCTTCTCAGGTATGCACAGAAAAACGGATATTCGGGTCTTGAGGCTCTTGCCGGAATACCCGGCTCGTTCGGAGGGGCGGTTCATATGAACGCAGGTTCATTTGGAACGGAAATCAAAGATGTGATTGAATCTGTGGCAGTAATGAGCAGGCAGGGAGAGCTCTCGATTCTTGGAAAGGACAAAATTGATTTCTCATACAGGACTTCGAATCTGCCTGAAGGGACAATTATCATGAGTGCCAACATCATTCTCGGAAAAGACGATCCTGATGAAGTAGCTAAGCGTACAAAAGGTTTTTT
>CAYPIT010000055.1:8195-12334 GCA_964410825.1 uncultured Nitrospiraceae bacterium | reverse complement strand
CATGAACTACCACACACGTTCACGAGAGGCTTTACATGATAAAGAGTTCGAAAGAACAATATGGTTTTCTCCATATGGTGCCCATGTTGATTCCCCTGTTGGCCCGAATAGCGCAATAACAGGGGTCTTGACTGCCGCGGCTATATGCATAGGGGCAGAATCAACCCCTATAAAGAGATCCGCCGCTTCAGAAATCGCACCGAGCTCTTTAATCGTTGTTTTCCCAAACAGCGGTATAATACTCCCGGAACATTTTGTCCCGGCAGGCAGTAATGATAAAATCCTTTCAGCTCTTGTAAGTTCTTCTTTGTCAGGGGCAGATGTAAGGATTACCTTTGTCCCTGCTGTACACAGCCATTCAATGATTTCAGCCATGTACCTATCGTCCCAACATTTAAACATCCATCTGGAAGTTGGATGAATCTGGACAATCCGGTCGCCTTTTTTTATGCCCTTTTCCTCAAATAGCGAGGCTACCGTTTTCTTGATTTCATCACTTATAAAAAAATCAACTTCCCTGTTTTCTGTTGTTATCCCGAACTTCCCGATTACATTAAGGTTTTGGATTACCATATGTTTAGTTTTATCAATGTCCGAGATGTCTGAATAGATAAACCTTTTTCCGGGAAATCCCTTTGTGCCCGGATTATTTGCAAGCCTGTGCCTCGCGCCTGATAAAAAAGACAGTATAGCCGCCCTGTCGCCACTTGTTAAATCAACCGTCATGTCAAATCGTCTGTCTCTGATTTCTTTAATAAAATTTATCTCATTTATAATTCTTTTGGGGGCCGGCATTTTTAATATTGACCTGTCAAATACTATAAACTCATCAATCAATGGATGACCGAAAAGCACATCTTCCGTCCCGGCATTAATCGCTACAGCAATAGAAGCATCGGGAAAGGTTTCCTTCAATGCCCTGATCGTTGGGACAATCAGCAATACATCCCCGATATGCCTGAATTTCAGGACAAGAATTTTTTTTATATTCTTAAATCTATTCATATTGACCTGTTAGCATTAACAGATATGAGTTCCAAAATCCTATTAATTGAATTATCAATAGGGTACTCTTCTGCTTTCGCCCTTGACCTTTTGCCCATTGAGTCGCTATCAGCTAAAGCAGATGTTATCTTTTCTGCCAACAGTTTTACATCCAAACAATCAACTATGAATCCCTGAACACCGTCTTCGATGATCTCTGAAACCCCATTATACTGAGTAGTAATGACCGGAAGACCTGAAGACATTGCTTCGAGTGTGGCATTGCTAAACGGGTCATAGATAGTAGGCAGCACAAAAATGTCAGATATCGCATACAGATTATTAACATCCTTCTCAGGTCCCCAGAAGAAGACTTTATTATCTATTCCAAGCTTTTTTGCCATTGAAACATATTCAGTTCCTGCCGGCCTTCCGGCAATGATAAGTCTTGTGCTTTTTAAATCCATTAACGAGAACGCCTTCAGAAGAGAGGCTACGCCCTTTCTTCTAAAGTCAGTTCCGACAAACAGAATAATATTGTCCTCGCGTATTTTATATGAATCTCTCAGAGCTTTCTTTTTCTGATCTCCAGCAGGCCTAAACAGGTCTGTGTCAACTCCGTTATAAATTACCGATATTTTATCAGGTGATATTTCATAGTTCCTGACTATATCATTTTTTACCATCATCGAATTAGCTACTATGAAACGTGAACTTTGAAAACATCTTCTCTCAAGGTAACGTAATATTAAGTGATGGGGGTTTACTTTAAAGCTGACTCGTTTAAAAAAAGGTTCTATCATACTGCGCTTATTAAGCCATTCTTTATGACACCCGTCACCTGCCCGGTATACATCCTGATAACATGTCCTTTCAAAACTGATAACAAAGTCCGGAGAGGCCTTTTGCAGTGTCTCCTTTGACCTTGCCGCAAACATGATATTCGAAAGAAACGAGGGTTTCCTGCAGGTCTTTATTCTGCTTATCCTGAAGTTATCATCAGTCTGTTCAGTAGCACTGTAAATATCTATTTTATGCCCCTGATCCGCAAGTTTCCGTGCCATGAGCCGCAGATAGTTTTCAGCCCCTCCATAAGGAGTATAATTTTTTCTGACAAGTCCGATTCTCATCCCTATTAACTATCAACGCATCATATTGTTATATTTCTATGAATTTCCTCGGTTAAAGCAGATTTGATTTGATTCGCAGGATAGTTATCTAATCTCAATCTCCTGCCCTCTGAACTGGAGTTGATAGAGTTCACGGTAAAGCCCTTCCCCGTCCAGAAGTTCCTTATGTGTGCCTGTCTCTGCAATTCTCCCTTTGTCCATAACCACTATCCGGTCAGCTTTTCTCACTGTGGATAATCTGTGCGCGATAACAACAGTAGTTCTGTTTTCCATCAGTTTTTCGAGCGCACTCTGAATCATCATTTCAGATGCTGTATCAAGTGAGGAAGTTGCTTCATCAAGGATCAGCACAGGGGGATTCTTGAGTATAGCACGGGCTATAGACAGCCTCTGTCTCTGTCCACCCGAAAGCCTTAAGCCCCGCTCCCCGATAAAAGTATCGTAAGTATCAGGGAAAGATCTGATAAATTCATCAGCATATGCAGCTTTTGCCGCCTCTATTACTTCTTCTCGAGTTGCATCGAATTTTCCATATTTTACATTTTGCAACACAGTTGCATTAAAAAGAATTACATCCTGACTCACAATCCCGAGCAGAGCCCTCAGAGATTTTAATGTAATTTCGGATATATCGGTCCCGTCTATCTCGATATGTCCGTCATCAGGCCGATAAAACCTTGGAAGCATATTGATCAGGGTTGTCTTTCCACCCCCGCTTTTGCCTACTATAGCGATCAGTTCACCTTTTCTGATAGTAAGGTCAATATCATTCAGTGCCTTGCCTTTTGAGGCAGGATAGGCAAAAGATACGCCTTTATAATTGATAGAACTGTCAAATCCCTCTTTAACTTTCACTCCATCCTTTTCGGTTTCAAGTGCAAGCAGCTCAAATATTCTCTGAAGCGGTGCCATTGCCTTCTGAATCCCGTTGTTTACTCTTGCAAGGCGCTTTGCTGGTGTATACAACAAAAATATCGCTGTGAGAAAAGAGAAAAAGTCACCTATCGTCATAACGTTAGTAACTATTAGATTCCCGCCATACCATATTACAAAGGCTATCCCTGTCCCGGCCACAACTTCCATTATCAATGAGACAAACTCCGAGACTCTTACTGAACGCATGTTTTCGCGATAAAAATCTTTACTATTATGATCAAAACGGTTCTCCTCCCTGGGTTCGGTGCTGAATGCCTTTATTACCCTTATGCCGGTAAAACTCTCCTGAAGAATTTCGGTTATCATCGATATCTTTATCTGTGTCCGTTTGCTTATCTCTTTAAGTTTTTTACCCAGTTTCCCTGCTCCGTAAAAAGCAAATGGCAGTATTACAAAAGCAATAAGCGCCAGATCCCAGCGCCGCCAGATCGCAACGCCGGCTAATGCAACCATCGTCGTACTCTCAATTAACAGGTCTTTAATTGTGAGTGAGACAACACTCTGAAGTGCGTTGGTATCATTAACAACTCTGGACATGAGCGAACCGCTTGAATGACTGCCAAAGCAACTGACAGGAAGATGAATGATATGGCTGTAAAGCCTGTTTCTCAACTTCATTACCATCTTCTGCGAGGCTGATCTCATCAGGTATTCATGAAAAAATGTAAAAATTCCCCTGAATGCAAAAATAAGAAATATGCCTAAAGGAAGCAGAATAATTAATGCAATATCTTTTTTTACCAAGACATCATCCAGTGCAGGTTTTACAAGCCATGCAATAGAGGCATTTATCCCTGAAATGATTAAACTTATGAGTCCTGCCAGTGCAACCCTTTTCCAGTATGGCTTGACCAGGTGAAGCAGTGTTTTAAAGTCTTCCATCCAACCTATCTCTGTCTTCCGGCATCTTCATATACTTCAAAAAATATCATGACTTTGTGATCATCATTTTTTCGGTGTATTATAACAGATTGAATACGATTCTCATCTTTAGCCTGTAAAATCAGGAAGATACGAAATGACCGGGACTCAAACAGTCAGTTTCACATCTATGTGGTGTGGTGTCAGGAGTCCTGTAACGCATGTTGT